>NZ_JANPEO010000545.1:0-30493 GCF_031422975.1 Nocardioides sp.
GCGTCCCGGTCCGCAGTTCCCCCTCTACGCCGGCGGTGCCACGATGGTGGAGACCTACCCGGTGCACCCGCTGCTGCCGGGCCACGCCCTGGCGGTCGGGGTCACGTCCTACAACGGCGGAGTGTTCTACGGCATCACCGCCGACCGGGACGCCCTGCCCGACGTCGACATCCTCGGCCAGTGCATCCTCGAGGCGCTCGACGAGCTCAAGGAGTCGGCGAGCGAGACGCGCCAGCGCGCACCGCGGGGTCGGAAGAAGACCTCGCCGACCAAGGCGCCCAAGTCGTGAGGGTCTACCTGCCCCTGACCCTCGCGCTGCTGGCCGAAGCCGACCGGGTCGGCGAGGTGCCCGCGAGCGTGGACAAGCTCGTGGCCGAGGACGAGTCGGAGGCGGCGGAGTACGCCGCACTGATGACCGCCGCCGACGTGTCCGCCGAGCTGATCGACCGACCGGGTCGGCGGGTCGTGCTCGCTGCGGACGTGGTCGAGATGGCGGGCGCCGTACCGAAGAAGGCGTGGGCGGCCGTGCACGTCGACACCGCGGACGACGCCGACCCCGACGACGACCTCGCCTGGTATGCCACCCAGGAAATTTCGGACCTGCTCGCAGGTCGCTAAGGTCGGTCCATGGACGCGATCACTACCCCGCCGGCTCCCATCAACGAGCCCAACCTGACCTACGCCCCCGGCACCCCCGAACGGGCCGAGCTGAAGGCGGAGCTCGCCAGGCTCGAGAGCAAGCAGCACACCCTGCGTGCGCACATCAACGGCAAGAAGCGCAACGGTGGCGGTGCCGAGATCAAGGTCGTGCAGCCGCACGATCACCAGCACGTGCTGGGCACGCTGAAGAACTCGACGACCAAGGATGCCGAGGCAGCGGTCAAGGCCGCGACCGCCGCCGCGCTGCCGTGGCAGCGGATGCCGTTCGACGACAAGTGCTCGATCATTCTCAAGGCAGCCGACCTGCTCGCCGGTCCCTGGCGCCAGCGGAACAACGCCGCCACGATGCTCGGCCAGTCGAAGACGGCCTATCAGGCCGAGATCGACTCCGCGTGCGAGCTGATCGACTTCTGGCGGTTCAACGTCCACTACGCCAAGCAGATCCAGACCGACCAGCCGATCGCCAACAGCCCCGGCATCTGGAACCGCACCGACCACCGCCCGCTCGAGGGCTTCGTCTATGCGATCACGCCGTTCAACTTCACCGCGATCGCCGGCAACCTGCCGACCGCGCCGGCACTGATGGGCAACACCGTCATCTGGAAGCCGTCGCCCACCCAGCAGCTCGCCGCATCGCTGACCATGGAGCTGCTCGAGGAGGCCGGCATGCCGCCCGGTGTCATCAACATGCTGCCGGGCGACGGCCTCGACGTCTCGAAGGTTGCGCTGTCGCACCCCGACCTCGCCGGCATCCACTTCACCGGCTCGACGCCGACGTTCCACCGCCTCTGGAAGAGCGTGGGGGAGAACATCGAACGCTACCGCTCCTACCCGCGGATCGTGGGCGAGACCGGCGGCAAGGACTTCATCGTCGCCCACCCGTCGGCCGACCCCGACGTCGTCCGTGTGGCCATGATGCGTGGCGCCTTCGAGTTCCAGGGCCAGAAGTGCTCGGCGGCTTCGCGTGCGTACGTCGCCAAGTCGGTGTGGGTCAAGATCAAGGACCGGCTCATAGCGGAGACGGACGCCCTGGCGATGGGCGACGTCACCGACTTCTCCAACTTCATGGGCGCCGTGATCGATGACCGCGCCTTCGCCAAGCACAAGGCGGCGATCGCCCGTGCCAAGCGCAACACGCACCTCACCGTGCTGGCGGGCGGCCAGACCGACGACTCGGTCGGCTACTTCGTCCGGCCCACGATCGTGCAGTCCACGGACCCGACGGACCAGATGTTCTCGGATGAGTACTTCGGCCCGATCCTCGCCGTCTACGTCTACGACGACGACCGCTTCGAGCAGGTCGTGGCGCAGATGGAGTCGTTCGCGCCGTACGCCCTGACCGGCGCGATCATCTCGCAGGACCGCGCAGCGATCGCCTGGGCCCAGCGCGAGCTCCGCTTCGCCGCCGGCAACTTCTACATCAACGACAAGCCGACCGGTGCCGTCGTGGGCCAGCAGCCGTTCGGCGGCGGTCGCGCGTCGGGCACCAACGACAAGGCGGGTGCGGCGATCAACCTGCTGCGCTGGACCTCACCGCGCTCGATCAAGGAGACCTTCGTGCCGCCGAAGGACCACCGCTACCCCTACATGGACGCGGAGTGACAGGTCTTCACCTGGGGGCCCTCCACCCCGTCGAGCAGGCGCTGACCCTGGTGTTGGCGTTCGGGCCGTTCGTGCTGCTCGGCCTTGTGGTCTGGCATCGTCGACGCCGGGACCACGCGGAAGGCTGAGAGCCGTCCTCCGGGTCTCGACGGGGCAGGTGGGGGTTCGGTCCTCAGGCGTCGGCCAACCACGTGAGTCCGACCTCGTTCTCGGCACGGTAGGCCTTGGCGAGCAGGCCGGCGATGAGCTCCTCGACCTTGCCGCCGACGAAGGGGATGCTGACCTTCACGGTCAGCACGACGGACTCGACGACGTCGTCGCCGACCTGGGCGAAGTCGTAGGTGCCCGTCATGTCGCCCGGTTTGCCGGGGATCGTCACCAGGACGTCGGCGTGCGTGTCGGTGGTCCAGGTCTCGTCCTGGACGATCGAGATCTCGTCTCCGACGAACTTCCGGGCGAAGCTCGGCACGTGGTCGGTGCCGTGCACGATCTCGATCCGTGCGGTGCTCCCGGCTCCGGTGCCGCGCACGTCGGCGGAGCTGCGCACGGCCCGCTGGTAGGACGCGACCGCCTCGCGGAACTCGGCGTCGCCGAGCATCGCGACGACCTGCTCGATCGTGGCGTGGGGATAGGTCAGCTTCTCGGAGATGGTCTTCGACATGTCAGCGCTCCCCTGCCAGCCACGCGACGCCGACGCCGTGCTCGGTGTCCCAGCCGTCCTTGAGTCGATCAGTGAGGAGCTGCTCGATCTTCTTGCCGACGAGCGGCAGCTTGGCCTTGGCCTCGCCTTCGAAGGTGTCGAGCGTGCCGGCGCCGTCGGCGACGAGGCGGCGCGTGCCGCGGACGGCGATGGGCAGCGGCGGGCTCTCCACCGAGAAGTCCGCCCACTCGCCGTCGTGCCAGTCCTCGGCCTGGATGGCGCGGGTCTTCTCGCCCGCGATGGGCTTGGCGAACGACGGCAGGCCGGTGACCTTCTGGGTCATGTCGATCTTCACGTTCGGCTCCTCGACGCGCACGTCGACCGTGATCGAGCCCTGCGCCCACGTCGCCTTCTCGCGGAACTTCGCATCCATGAGCATGGCGTAGACGTCGGGGAGCGGAGCGTCGTACCTGACGGAGTGGGTGAGCTTCATGGGGCTCATCCTCGTGGCTGGCCACGGTCTTGACCAGCACGTCCACCAGCGCGTCACCGTGAAGTGACCCACCAGTAGCGGGCCGTGTTGTGTGCCTCACAACCCGGCCCCTAGTGTCGGGGGGGTGGTGACGCTCGAGGACGACAAGGCCGAACTGCTCGATCGTGCCGAAGCGGTGGCGCGAGCCTCCAAGGGCACCGGCGGACCGCCGCACGAGCAGGTCGGCGAACTCCTCGACGCCTACTACCGCCACGTCGCTCCCGAGGACCTGTTGGGGCGCAGCCCCGAGGACGTGTACGGCGCACTCGCCAGCCACTACTCGAGCGGCATGTCGCGCCCGCAGGGCACGGCCACGGTTCGGGTGGTCACACCCGGCCCCGTCGACACGGGCTGGTCCGCCGCCGGTCACTCGGTCGTCGAGGTCGTCACCGACGACATGCCGTTCCTCGTCGACTCGGTGACCATGGAGCTGTCCCGACAGGACCACAACGTTCACGTCGTCATCCACCCGCGCTTCGAGATCACCCGCGACATCGCCGGCGGTCTGCAGACCTTGAGCACGATCGCGGACGGCGTCGTCGAGGACGCCGCGTCGGACGCCCTCGAGGAGTCGTGGATGCACGTGGAGATCGACCGCGTCGTGGATGAGGGCGAGGTGGCCGAGATCGTCGACGGCCTGCAGCGAGTGCTGCGAGACGTCCGCGAGACGGTGGAGGACTGGCGCAAGATGTGCGACCGCGCCCTGGCGGTTGTCGACGACATCGAGGCCAACCCGCCGCCGATCGAGGTGAGCGAGATCAAGCAGAGTTGCGACTTCATCCGCTGGCTCGCCGATGACCACTTCACGTTCCTCGGCTACCGCGAGTACCGCCTCGAGTCGGTGGGGGAGGGCCCCGATGAGGAGTGGGGGCTGCGTGCCCTGCCCGGCACCGGCCTCGGCATCCTGCGCGCCGACCAGGACATGTCCTCGTCCTTCGCCAAGCTGCCCGCGCTGGTCAAGGACAAGGCCCGCGAGAAGACTCTGCTGGTGCTGGCCAAGGCCAACTCCCGCGCCACCGTGCACCGCCCGGCCTACCTCGACTACGTCGGCGTGAAGACTTTCGGCGACAACGGCGAGGTCATCGGCGAGCGCCGCTTCCTCGGTCTCTACTCCAGCGCCGCCTACACCGAGTCCGTCACCCGGATCCCGTTGCTGCGGGAGAAGACGAGCAGCGTCATGCGCAAGGTCGGCTTCGATCCACGCAGCCACGCCGGCAAGGCGCTGATGGACACGCTCGAGAACTACCCGCGCGACGAGCTGTTCCACACGCCCGCCGACGAGCTCGCCGCGACCGTCGAGTCGGTGATGTTCGCGCGTGCCCGTCGCCAGCCCCGCCTCTTCGCCCGCCGCGACACCTACGGCCGCTACGTCTCCGTGCTGGTCTACCTCCCGCGCGACCGCTACAACACCACCGTCCGCGAGCGCTTCGCCCAGATCCTCAAGGACCGGCTCAACGGCGAGAGCGTCGAGTTCACTGCCCGGGTCAACGAGGCCACGACCGCCCGCGTCCACTTCGTCGTGCACCCGGCCAAGGGCCAGACGATCCCCGACTTCGACGTGGCCGACCTCGAGCGCCGCATGGTCGAGGCCGCCCGGTCCTGGCGCGACGACTTCACCAGCGCCGTCATCGCGGTGTACGGCGAGGAGCGGGGCGCGCGCCTGGCGCGCACGTGGTCCGAGTCGTTCCCGGAGGCATACAAGGAGGACTTCAACCCCCGCACGGGTGCCGCCGACCTCGGTCGGCTGGAGGCCATCGAGGGTGAGGAGGGCATCGATCTCGCACTGTTCGAGCAGGTCGACGCCGGTCGCGGCGAAGCCCGCCTGAAGGTGTTCCGGGTCGGCCCGCCGCTGTCGTTGAGCGAAGTCCGGCCGATGCTCTCCTCGTTGGGTGTCGAGGTGGTCGACGAACGCCCCTACGAGCTCGACGGCCTCGGTCGACAGTCGTACATCTACGAATTCGGCCTGCGCTACGGGCGACAGCTGCCCGACAGCGCCCGCAGGCTCTTCGCGGACGCGCTCCGCGCGGTGTGGGACGGCTACAACGAGACCGACGGCTTCAACGCGCTCGTGCTCGGTGCAGGTCTGACGTGGCGTCAGGCCACCGTGCTCCGCGCCTACGCGAAATACATGAAGCAGGGCAACTCGCCGTTCGCCCTCGACTACATCGAGGGCGCGTTGCGCAGCAACGTCGACATCACCCGGCTGCTCGTGGACCTCTTCGAGGCCCGTTTCGATCCCGGCAAGGGGGACCTCCCCGGCGACGCCGAGGCCCGCACCGCGCGGATCGAGGTCGTCGAGGAGAAGCTCGCCCGGGCTCTCGACGACGTGGTCAGCCTCGACCACGACCGCATCCTCCGGTCCTACCTCACCCACATCCGCAGCACCCTGCGCACCAACTACTTCCAGACGACCAACAAGCAGAGCCAGCCCGCGGTGTCACATCAGTACATCTCCTTCAAGCTCGAGCCGTCGGCGATCCCCGACCTGCCCGAGCCGCGACCCCGCTTCGAGATCTTCGTCTACTCGCCTCGGGTCGAGGGCGTGCACCTGCGCTTCGGCGCCGTCGCGCGCGGTGGCCTGCGCTGGTCGGATCGTCGCGACGACTTCCGCACCGAGGTGCTCGGGCTGGTCAAGGCCCAGATGGTCAAGAACACGGTGATCGTGCCCGTGGGAGCCAAGGGCGGGTTCTTCTGCAAGCAGCTGCCCGACGCCGGCAACCGCGACGCGTGGCTGGCCGAGGGCGTCGCCTGCTACACGACCTTCATCTCCGGTCTGCTCGACATCACCGACAATCTCGTCGACGGCCCCGACGGCACCGTCGTGGTGCCTCCCTCCGGTGTCGTGCGCCACGACGGCGACGACACCTACCTCGTGGTCGCGGCCGACAAGGGCACCGCGACCTTCTCCGACATCGCCAACGGCGTCGCCAAGGACTACGGCTTCTGGCTCGGCGACGCGTTCGCGTCCGGCGGCTCGGTGGGCTACGACCACAAGGCCATGGGCATCACCGCGCGCGGTGCCTGGGTCTCGGTGCAGCGGCACTTCCGCGAGCGGGGCATCGACTGCCAGACCGAGGACTTCACCGCCGTCGGTATCGGCGACATGTCCGGTGACGTGTTCGGCAACGGCATGCTGTGCTCCGAGCACACCCGTCTCGTGGCGGCCTTCGACCACCGCGACATCTTCATCGACCCCGCCCCCGACGCCGCGGTGTCCTTCGCCGAGCGCAAGCGGCTCTTCGACCTTCCGCGCTCCTCGTGGCAGGACTACGACAAGAAGCTGATCTCCACCGGCGGTGGCGTCTGGTCGCGGTCGCTGAAGTCCATCTCGATCTCGGCCGAGGTACGCCGTGCGCTGGGCCTGGCAGATGACGTCCTCAAGCTCACCCCGGCCGAGCTGATGCGGGCCGTGCTGCTCGCACCGGTCGACCTGCTGTGGAACGGCGGCATCGGCACCTACGTGAAGTCCGCCGCCGAGGTCAGCGCCGACGCCGGCGACAAGGCCAACGACGCGATCCGTGTGAACGGCGGGGACCTGCGCGCACGCTGTGTTGGTGAGGGCGGCAACCTCGGGCTCACCCAGCTCGGCCGGATCGAGTATGCCCGCGAGGGCTGTGGCGGTGAGGGCGGTCGGATCAACACCGACTTCATCGACAACTCGGCCGGCGTCGACACCTCCGACCACGAGGTCAACATCAAGATCCTGCTCGACAAGGTGGTCGCCGCTGGCGACATGACCGAGAAGCAGCGCAACACGTTGCTGGCCGAGATGACCGACGAGGTCGCTGCGCTGGTCCTGCGTGACAACTACGAGCAGAACCTCGCCCTGGCCAACGCCGTGTCCCACGCCGTACCCCTCCTCCACGTGCACGAGGACTGGATGAAGGACCTGGAGCGTCGCGGGGTCCTCAACCGCGAGCTCGAGGCGCTGCCGACGTCGAGGCAGGTTCGCAGCCTCCTCGACCGCGGTCAGGGACTGTCGGTGCCGGAGCTGGCGGTGTTGTTGTCGTGGACCAAGATCGTGCTCGCCGACGAGCTGCTCGCCTCCGACCTGCCGGACGACCCCTACCTCCGTGAGGATCTGCTGGGCTACTTCCCCTCCCGGATGCAGGCCGACCACGTGCCGGCGATGGAGGTGCACCCGCTGCGCCGCGAGATCATCGTGACCCAGGTGGTCAACGACCTGGTCAACGGCGCGGGCCTGACCTTCATCCCGCGGCTCGCGGGTGAGACCGGCTCCAGCGTTGCCGACCTGACCCGGGCCAACTTCGTGGCGCGCGAGATCTTCGGGTCGCTGGCACTGCGCGAGGAGATCGCGTCGTACGACAACCAGGTGCCCGCCGAGCGCCAGACGCGGATGCGGATCGAGATGCGCACGCTCGTGGAGCGGGCCTCGCGCTGGCTGGTCAACAACCGCCGCCCCCCGCTCGACTCGGTGGCGACGGTGGAGTTCTTCCAGGGCCGCGTCCAGTCGGTGCTGGCAGCGCTGCCCGAACTGATGAGCGGTCAGGAGCTCGACGACTTCATCGGTCGCCGCGACCGGCTCACCCACGCCGGGGTTCCCGACGAGCTGGCCACGCGCGTCGCCGTCCTCGCTCCGGCCTATGCGCTCCTCGGGATCGTCGAGACCGCGGAGAGCCTGGACCTGGACCCGGTCAACGTCGCCCGCGTGCACTTCGCCCTGGGGGAGCGGCTCGGCCTGCCGGCGCTGGTCGAGCGCATCTTCGCGCTGCCGCGGCAGGACCGCTGGCAGACGATGGCGAGGGCGGCCGTCCGCGACGACCTCTACGCCGTGCACCAGCAGCTCACGGCGACGGTGCTCTCCTCGACGTCGGCCGAGGACACCGCGCCCGCGCGATGCGCGGAGTGGGAAGGAGCCGATCCCGAGCTCATCGCTCGCGCGGCCGCGACGCTGGAGGAGATCTGCCGAGACGACGCCGCCGACCTGGCGCGGCTCTCGGTCGGACTGCGTGTGGTGCGAGGCCTGCTCGCGACGACCTGAGGCCCGGGGGTCTGCGGTCGCCCGGTCCGTTGGCTAACCTGCGGAAGTGAGCCTGCTTCTCCAGACCCCTGTCGCCGCGCTGTCGCGCCTGCACCGGACCCTGCGCCCGGGCACGCCGAGCCCACTGATGGGCGCCACCGTCCTGATCACCGGCGCCTCGTCGGGGATCGGCGAACACACGGCGTACGCCGCAGCAGCCCGTGGCGCGCACGTCCTGCTCGTGGCCCGACGCGCCGAGGAACTGGACCGCGTCTCGGCCGAGATCGTCGCCCGCGGCGGCCGCGCGACGACGTACCCCCTCGACCTCACCGACGGGGAGGCGGTCGACGCACTCGTCGAGCAGCTGTTGACCCGGCACGGCGCCGTCGACTACCTCGTCAACAACGCCGGCCGCTCGATCCGCCGCTCCCTCGAGCTCAGCGAAGACCGCTTCCACGACTTCGAGCGGATGATGGCGGTCAACTTCTTCGGGCCCGTCCGGCTCACGATGGGACTGCTGCCCACCATGCGCCAGCAGAAGTTCGGGCACGTGGTCAACATCGTCACCTGGGGCAACCAGATCAAGGCACCGAAGTTCGCGGCCTACATCGCCTCCAAGACCGCGCTCGACGTCTTCGGCCGGATCATGGGTCGCGAGGCGTTCTTCGACAACGTCACCTGCACCAACGTCCGCGTGTCGCTGGTCGCCACCGACATGATCGGCCCGACCGAGGCCTATGCCGGTCGCCGGGCCGAGAGCCCCGAGCACTGCGCCGAGCGGATCGTCCGCGCCCTCGAGGACCGGCCGATCACCGTCGACGGTCTCATCGGCACGATCAGCGAGGTCTTCAACCTCGTCAGCCCGCGGCTGGCCGACTTCGTCTTCGCCGAGATGTCGCGTCGCGTGCCCGACTCGGCCGCGGCGCGAGCATCCGTGCCGCTGCCGGCGCCCGACGCGCCCACCGGCGCCGGAACGGGTGCTTCCTGATCGCGTGAGCCCGATCAAGTTCGCCGTCCTCGCAGCGTTTCTCCTGCGTCATCGACGGTGCGGCCACCAAGGCACGACGGCTCATGCGGCTGACGTATCCGGACGTCGGTCAGCTCGCCTTCTTGGCGGCCCTCGCCGGCGCCTTCTTGGCGGCCTTCTTCGCCGGCGCCTTGTCGGCGGTCTGCTCTGCCTCGGTGTCGTCCTCCGACGACGCCGCAGGAGCCTCGCCGCGCGCCGACTTCGCAGCCGCGACCGACTTCTGGAGCGCCGCGAGCAGGTCGACGACCTCGCCGGACGACCTCGTGGAGGTGGCGGTCTTCTTGACCTCGCCGCCCTCGATCTTGGTCTTCACCAGCGACTCGACGGCCCCGGCGTAGTCGTCCTCGAACTCGGACGGGTCGAAGTCGCCGGCCAGCGTCTCGACGAGCAGGTGCGCCATCTTGACCTCGGAGTCCTTGACGTCGCCGGCCTCGATCGTGAAGTCGGGCTGACGGACCTCGTCGGGCCACATCATGGTCTGGAGGACGATCACGTCGTCGCCGTCGTCCGAGGGCCGCACCCGCAGCACCGCGATCGAGGTCCGCTGACGCAGCGCGACCGTCACGACGGCCATCCGATCGGCGTCCTTGAGTGCCTGGCGCAACAGGGCGTAGGGCTTGGCGCCGGACTTCTCGGGCTCGAGGTAGTAGGACTTCTCGAACAGCATCGGGTCGATCTGGTCGCTCGGCACGAACTTCTCGACGGCGATCTCGCGCGACGAGGTCGACGGCAGCTCGGCGAGGTCGTCGTCGGTGAGGATGACCATCTCGCCGTCCTCGGTCTCATAGCCCTTGGCGATGTCGGAGTAGGGAACCTCCTCGCCGTCGATCGAGCAGACGCGTTGGTACTTGATCCGCCCGCCGTCCTTGGCATGGACCTGGCGGAAAGAGACGTCATGGGACTCGGTGGCCGAATAGAGCTTCACCGGCACGTTCACGAGACCGAACGAGACAGAGCCCTTCCAGATGGCGCGCATGAACAAACCGTAGACCTACAACGCGTTCCCATAGGAGGCTGGGCGGGTGACCGATTCCGCGCCGCCGCGACCGCTGACCCTGCCCGACGTGCTCGAGGCGATGGCGGACGAGGTCGGCGATCGCCGCTTCGTGGAGACCATCGATGCGGCGTACACCTATGCGCAGATCGACGAGCGCGCCAACCGTCTTGCCAACCACCTGCTGGCGCAGGGGATCGGCCACGGGGACCACGTCGCGGTGCACGCGCACAACCGGATCGAGTGGATCGACGCGTTCTTCGGCGCCCTCAAGATCGGCGCGGTGCCGGTCAACATCAACTACAAGTACCTCCGCGACGAGCTCGCCCACGTCTACGACGACGCCGACTGCGTCGCTGCCGTGATCGCGCCCGACTACGTCGACGTCGCCGGCGACCTGCTGACCTCGTTGAGGCACGTCCTGGTCATGGATGAGTCGTACGCCGCCGCGATGGCCGCCGCCGGCGGCGAGCGCCCCGACGTCGACCGCACCGGCGACGACCACTACGTCATCTACACCGGCGGCACGACCGGGTCGCCCAAGGGTGTGGTCTGGCGCCAGGCCGACCTGATCCGGGCCGCCCTCAACGCCGCGCGCTACGGCGCCCCCATCGAGTCCGTCGAGGCCCTCGCCAGCGAGGCCGCGGCCACCGAGAACCCGATGGTGCTGATGGCCTGTGGGCCGCTGATGCACGGCGGCAGCCAGTGGATCATGGGCAACGCCCTGATCAGCGGGCAGCGGATCGCGTTCTACACCGAGCCCAGCTTCGACGCCGAGCGCGTCCTCGACCTCGCCGCCAAGTCGCGCACGGTGTCGCTGGCGATGCTCGGCGACGCGATGGCCCGCCCGATCGCCGAGGCGGTGCTGGCCGAGCCGGAGCGGTGGGACCTCAGCGCACTGGCGGCGGTCTCCAACGGCGCGGCGCCGCTGTCCCTCGCCGTGCGCGAGGAGATCCGGGCGGCCTTCCCGGGCAAGTTCATCCTGGACTCGTACGGCGCCTCCGAGTCGGGCGCCACCGGGTCGTCCTTCGACACGGGCGACGGCGACGGCTCGGCCCGCTTCGGCGTCACCGACGAGGTGCAGGTCTTCACGCCCGACCTCACGCCGGCGGCCGTGGGGGAGCGCGGGATGCTCGGTCGGTCCGGACCGATCCCGATCGGCTACTACAAGGACGAGACCAGGACGGCGTCCACCTTCAAGGAGATCGACGGCGTCCGGTGGGTCCTTCCCGGAGACTTCGCCCGGCGCGAGGAGGACGGCACCGTGACCGTGCTCGGTCGTGGGTCGGTGTGCATCAACACCGGCGGCGAGAAGGTCCACCCCGAGGAGGTCGAGGCGGTCCTGCTGCGCCACGCGGGCGTCTTCGACGCGGTCGTGGTCGGCACGCCCCACGAGCACTGGGGCCAGCAGGTGACGGCGCTGGTGCACCGGCGCGACGGCGTGGAGCTCACGGAGGCCGACCTGATCGCGCACGCGCACTCGCTGATCGCCAACTACAAGGTGCCCAAGCAGATCTTCTTCGTCGAGGCGGTCCCGCGCACGCCGGTCAGCAAGGTGGACTACCCGGCCGCCACAGCACAGGCTCGTCGGCTCACCGGCTCCTGACACACTGACCGCCATGCGTCCGATGCTCGCCACGAAGGGCACCCACGTCCCGACCGGTCCGGAGTGGATGCACGAGGTGAAGTGGGACGGCGTGCGCATCCTCGCCGACGTCGCCGCCGGCAGGGACGGTCGCGCTCGACTCTTCACCCGCAACGGCAACGACGCATCACTCGCGTGGCCGGAGATCCACCTCAGTCCCCTCGGCGATCGTGACGTCCTCGTCGACGGCGAGATCATCGGCCTCAACGACGAGGGTCTGCCCGACTTCGGTGTCCTGCAGGAGCGGATGCACGTGCGCTCGGCGAGCACGGCCGCGCGGCTCTCGGAGCGGACCCCCGCGACCTACATGGTCTTCGACATCATGCGCCTCGACGGGGAGGACCTGACGGCGCTGCCCCTCAGCGAGCGCCGTGCGCGGTTGGAGGGACTCGGTCTCGACGGCTCGTGGCAGGTCCCTGCGGCGTACGACGACGGAGCGATGCTCCTCAACGCGACCCGACAACAGGGACTGGAGGGGATCGTGAGCAAGCGGCGCTCCTCTCCCTACACCTTCGATGCCCGCAGCCCGCAGTGGGTCAAGCTCGCCCATCGGCACCGGTACTCCTACGTCGTGGCCGGGTGGCGACCGCAGGAGGGGACGAGGGACCGGCTGGCCTCGGTGCTCGTCGGAGAGCCGACGGCCGACGGCCTGATGTATCGCGGGCGGGTGGGCAGCGGCATCGGCGGCGCCGCGAGTCGGCTGCTGACCGAGCTCGTCAAGCCGTTCGAGATGAGCGAGTCGCCCTTCGCCGACGAGGTGCCGGCCGTGGACGCGGCGGGCACGCACTGGGTGGAGCCGCGCGTCGTGATCGACGTCGACACCCTCAGTCGCAGCCCGGTCAAGCGCCTGCGCCAGCCGTCGTATCGCGGCGTCCGAAGCGACATCGGCCCGGGGGATCTGAGATGAACGAGATCCACGTCGACGTCGACGGCCGCACCCTGAAGATCAGCAACCTCGACAAGGTGCTCTATCCCCGTACCGGCACCACCAAGGGCGAGGTGCTCAACTACTACGCCAGCGTCTCCCCGGTGCTGCTGCCGCACCTGCGCGACCGGGCGGTCACCCGGATCCGTTGGCCCCACGGGGTCCAGGGCGACAGCTTCTTCGAGAAGAACGCGCCCGCCGGGACCCCGTCGTGGGTGCGGACGGCGACGGTGCCGACGACCGGGAGTCGCGCGAAGTCGGACGGCGGCACCTTGCGGTTCCCGATCTGCGACGACCTCGCCACGTTGACGTGGCTGGTCAACCTCGCGGCGCTCGAGCTGCACGTGCACCAGTGGCAGGTGACGAAGGCGGGAACGCCCCGCAAGCCCGACCGCCTCGTCATCGATCTCGACCCGGGGGAGCCGGCTGGCCTGCACGAGTGCTGCCAGGTGGCACTCAAGGTCCGGTCCGCGCTCGCCGAGCGCGGACTCACGTGCAGCCCTGTCACCAGCGGCAGCAAGGGCCTCCATCTGTACGCCGCACTGCCCCGACGCCTCGACAGCGACGGCACCACGGCGCTGGCCAAGGAGATCGCCGAGGACCTGCAGAGGGCCGAGCCCGGGCTGATCACCGCGACGATGACGAAGGCGAAGCGGCCCGGCAAGGTGTTCTTGGACTGGTCGCAGAACGCCGGGTCCAAGACCACCATCTCGCCCTACTCGCTGCGCGGGCGCGAGCGGCCCACGGTGGCCGCCCCCGTCACCTGGGACGAGGTGGAGCTCGGCGCGGAGGACCCCCTCGGGCTCGAACAGTTCCGTTTCGAGGAGGTTCTCGAGCGGATCCGAGAGCACGGAGACCTCTTCGACGCCTGAGTCTCCGGGCCTTTCAAGCATCGTGTGGTGGCGGGTTGGGTCCCGACTGGGGGGGCAGGCGCCCTATGCTCGGCCGTATGGCGCAAGTTCTCGTCGTTGAGGATGAAGAAGACATCGCATTTCCGCTTGTCCGCACGCTTGAGCGCGAGGGCTATGACGTCACCTGGTTGGAGTCCGGTCGCAAGGCTCTCGCGCACCTGGTGCTCGAGTCCCCCGACATCATGATCTTGGACCTCGGCCTGCCCGACATGGACGGTCTCGACGTGTGCCGGGCAGCCCGCGAGGGTGGTTTCGACGGCGGCATCATGATCGTGACCGCCCGTGCCGGTGAGCTCGACCGGGTGGTGGGCCTCGACTTCGGTGCCGACGACTACCTCGCCAAGCCGTTCGGCCTGGCCGAGCTCCAGGCGCGCGTGCGTGCGTTGCTGCGCCGCAGCCAGTCGGGCCGGGGCGAGGAGGCGTCCACCACCACGGAGACCGCCAGCGGGCTGCGGATCGACAACGATGCCCGCCGCGTCACCATGGACAAGACCGAGGTCGCGCTGACCGCGAAGGAGTTCGACGTACTCGCCCTCCTCGCCGCCAGCCACGGCAAGGTCGTCTCGCGCGAGCAGCTGATGAGCGAGGTGTGGGACGAGAACTGGTTCGGTTCCACCAAGACGCTCGACGTGACCATCGGCCGACTGCGCAACAAGCTCGAGGAGGCCGGCGCGAAGGATCGTGTCGTGGCGATTCGCGGAGTGGGATTCCGGCTCGAGAGCGAGACCTGACATGCGAGGCCGGCTCACCCTGGCCTTCGTGTGCTTCGCCTTCGTCATGGTGGGCCTCGCGGGAGCCATCCGCCTCAACGCGCTGGCCGAGGTCACCCGCAGCCATGAGCTCGAGGGGCTGACACTCAACGCACGTTTCATCGGCACGCTCGTCGAGGACCTGGAGGCCGACGGGCTGCCGGTCACCCCTGACCGGTTGGCTGCCTACGTGCTCGACGAGACCGAGCTCACGATCACCAGGGCGGGATCTGCGCCGGTCACCGTCGCCGACCCCGGGTTCGATACCGGGGCCAGGGACGAGGCGATGCGCGTCGATGAGACGGTGGGGTCCACCACGGTCAGCGTCGCCCAGGACGCCAGTGTCCTGCGCGAAGAGACACGGCTGACGCAGGGACCGCTGCTGGCGCTGCTGTTCGCCACGGTGCTGATGGCCGGGCTCGTCGGGCTCGCCGTGTCGACCGCGCTCGCGCGGCCCTTCAGGCGACTCGCCGAGTCGGCTGCGGCGCTGGGCCGTGGTCGCTTCGACTTCGAGCCGCCGAAGTCGACGATCCCCGAGGTCGTCTCGATCGCCACGTCGCTGAAGACCAGCGCGATCCAGCTGCAGGACTCCCTTCAGCGCGACCGGGAGTTCTTCCACCACGCCTCGCACGTGCTGCGCACGCCCCTGACGGGGTTGCGGCTCGAGCTGGAGGAGCTGAGCATGCGCGATGATCTCAATGCCGAGGTCCGCCGGGCCGCGGCTCGGTCGCTGGCCGACGCCGAGCGCCTCGAGGCCACCGTGACCGATCTGCTCAACTTCGCTCGCGCTCGGAGCCTGGTTGCGGGGGCGGAGGTCAGCGTGTTGACGCTGGGCTCCGACGTCGCCCAGCGCTGGCGCGACCAGCTGCCGGAGTCGCGTGAGGTCCGCGCCTACGTCGACGGCGGCCCCGAGTTCACGCTGACACCCGGACCGGTCGAGCAGCTGGTCGACAGTGTGGTGCGCGACAACACGGTCAACGGGACAGGGGCGGTGACGCTCCGCTTCGCCGGCCAGCAGGAGCACGTGAAGGTCACGGTCAGCAGCGGGCCCGGCAGCAACGGCGGGCAGGACCGCCCCAGCGCCAAGGTGGCCGAGACGATCGCCGAGGTGCTGGGTGGGCGCTGCCGGGGCGACGCCACGTCGGGCGAGCTGGAGATCCTGCTCCCACGCCGCTGAACCCTTGGGCGTCACGTGGTCGGGTGTTACCTGATCGTGGACGAGAGCAACCACCGTGTGGCCCACTGCTCCGTACCTTTGCGTGATGTCCTCTCTCTCGCTCCGGGAGTGTGGTGCATCAACGCGGAGTCCCAGCATGTCCTTGGAGTTGCCTGTCTGCTCGCGTCGCCGCTCGCGGCGGGCGCGGCGCTGGGCCACGAGCATCGCCGGTGGCCTGGGCGCCTTGGCGATGGTCGCGTTCGTCGTGCCGGCAGCGTTCGGGCTCTCCCGCTACACCGTGACCGACGATGCGATGGGCGGCACCATGCATCGCGGCGCGGCTGTCTTCGCCAAGTCGCTGCCGGTGGCCGACCTCGAGATCGGCGACGTCATCACCTACCCCAGTCCCGGGCCCGGAGGCGTGCTGGTCACCCGCCGCATCGCCGACATCAGGGCGGGGGTCATCTGGACCCGCAGCGACAGCACCGGCGTCGTCGACCCCTGGACAGTGACGCCCGAGCGGTCGACCCAGGCGCGGGCGGTGGTCGGCATCCCCTATGCGGGCTACGCCTACGACGCGATCGACGGCGGAGCGCGGCGCCTGTGGCGGACGGTCTCCGGCCTGCACTGAATCGTCCTGGGGCGGGTGGTGCCCGTGAGGTCGGCGCCAGGATCGAGGTTGTCCACAAGGCGACGTTCACAGTGGTGGTCGGGACCGTCCCTCGTCTAGCCTCGTGCCCGTAGCACCGTCTCGGACAGGGGACTCCACATGACGCTGACGCGTCCGGACACGCATGCCGACCTCATCGAGGAGCTCGATGCGCGGGTGCGCGAGCAGGTGCGCACCGAGGGTGTCGACCCCCAGCGCGACGCTCCGCTCGTCCGGCGGATCGCCGAGGACGTCGTACGCCGCCACGACGAGCGCAGCCTGACCGGTGCCGTGGTCCCGGTGGCCGACCCGGGTGGTGTGGTGGGCGAGCTGATCGCGCGAGTCTCGGGCTTCGGCCCGCTCCAGCCCTTCCTGGACGACCCCGAGGTGGAGGAGGTCTGGATCAACGACCCGAGCCGGGTGTTCATCGCGCGGCGTGGGAGGCATGAGCTGACCAACCTGATGTTGTCCTCGGCCCAGGTGCACGAGCTCGTCGAGCGCATGTTGAAGTCGAGCGGGCGACGCATCGACATCTCGCAGCCGTTCGTGGACGCGATGCTGCCCGAGGGGCATCGGTTGCACGTGGTGCTCGAGGGCATCAGCCGCGGGTTCTCCGCCGTCAACATCCGCAAGTTCGTGGTCCGTGCCAGGCGCCTCGACGACCTCGTGGAGCTCGGCAGCATGTCGGGCCGGGCTGCGGCGTTCCTCGACGCCTCGATCCGTGCAGGCCTCAACGTGCTCGTCGCGGGCGGGACGCAAGCGGGCAAGACCACCTTCCTCAACTGCCTGGCCGCCTCCATCCCCGGCGGCGACCGCGTCGTGTCGGCCGAGGAGGTCTTCGAGCTGCAGTTCAGCCACCCCGACTGGGTGCCCATGCAGACCCGGCAGTCGGGCCTCGAGGGCACGGGGGAGATCCAGCTGCGCGACCTGGTCAAGGAAGCCCTGCGCATGCGTCCCAGCCGGGTCATCGTCGGGGAGGTCCGGGCCGAGGAGTGCCTCGACCTGCTGCTTGCGCTCAACGCGGGCCTGCCCGGCATGTGCACGCTCCACGCCAACAGCGCGCGCGAGGCCCTGGTCAAGATGTGCACCCTGCCGCTCCTCGCGGGGGAGAACATCTCGGCGCGTTTCGTGGTGCCGACGGTGGCGAGCTCGGTCGACCTGGTCGTGCACCTCGGCATCGACGCGCAGGGTGTTCGCCGCGTCAACGAGGTGGTCGCCGTGCCGGGGCGGGTGGAGAACGACATCATCGAGGTCGAGACGATCTTCGAGCGCGTCGGCGGTGAGCTGCGTCGCGGCGCCGGGACGCCGGCGCGACTCGAACGCTTCGAGCGGATCGGTGTCGACGTGCACCAGATCCTCAACGGAGTCCACTGATGGGTGCCCTGATCGGCCTCGGCGTCGGCCTCGGCTCGCTGCTGATCTGGTCGGCGTTCTTCCTGCCCCGCACTGCCCCGACACCCAAGCCGGGTGGTGGTCGCGCGCGCCAGCTGTTGGCCAGCGCCGGGCTGGGCGACGTGTCGGTCACCAGCCTCACAGTCCTGTGCGTGATCTTCGCCGCGGTCGCGTTCGTCGTGGTCCAGGCGGTCTCGCGGACCGTGCCGGTGGCCGTCGCGTTCGCGCTGATGGCGGGTTACGCGCCGATCGCGGTGGTCAAGCAGCGTGCGGCCAAGCGGCAGCGCGAGTTCGCCGAGGTGTGGCCCGATGCCGTCGACAACCTCGCCAGCGCCGTACGCGCCGGACTGTCGCTGCCCGACGCGCTCTCCGCCCTCGGCACCAACGGGCCCGAGGCGCTGCGCGACTCGTTCGAGCAGTTCGCCCTCGACTACCAGGTCACCGGCCGCTTCCACGAGTCGCTAGACCGGCTCAAGGTGCGGCTCGCCGATCCTGTCGGCGATCGTGTCGTCGAGGGGCTGCGGATCGCCCGCGAGGTCGGCGGCGGCGAGCTCGGACGGCTGCTGCGCAACCTCTCGGGCTACCTGCGAGACGAGGCGCGCACCCGCTCCGAGATGGAGTCCCGCCAGGCGTGGACCGTCAACGGAGCGAGGCTGGCGGTTGCCGCACCCTGGGCCGTCCTGCTGCTGATGTCGTTCCAGTCCGGCTCGGTCACCGCCTACTCGTCCGGAGCCGGCGTGGTGGTTCTGGCGGTCGGCGCCGTGCTGTGCCTGGCCGCCTACCGGCTGATGATGCGCATCGGCAGGCTGCCCGTCGAGCGACGGATCCTGGCATGAGCACCTCGCTGTGGGGCGCGATCCTGGGCGCAGCCGTCGCCGCGGGGGCGCTGATGGTCGCCGCCCGGATCGCGGTGATCCGCCGGCCGCAGCTCGCGCTGCGCGTGCTGCCCTACGTCCGCGACCTCCCGCAGGTCGGGCAGACGCCCAACCTCAAGGTGACGTCGTCGTCGCCGACCGTCGCGGCCGCCGGCATCTTCGGCCCCTTCCTCCGCTCGGCGGCCGACCTGGTCGAGAAGGTGCTGGGTGGTGCTACCTCGGTGCGTCGCCGGCTGGAGCGAGCGGCGATCCGCAAGACCGTGCACGAGTTCCGGATAGAGCAGGTGCTCTGGGGGCTCGCGTGCTTCGGCCTCGTCGCGGCCTATTGCCTGATCCGCGCATTGTCGGGCTCTGCCGATCCGATCACGTCGCTCCTGCTGTGTGGCCTCGGTTTCGTGTTCGGCGTGATGGCCCGCGACCACCGGCTCAGCAGCCAGGCGACCAACCGCGAGCGACAGATCATCGCCGAGTTCCCGACGGTGGCCGAGCTGCTCGCGCTGGCCGTCGCCGCAGGCGAGGGCCCGGTCGCCGCGCTTGATCGCGTCGTCCGCCGCAGCGGGGGGGAACTGTCCGCCGACCTGAGCCGGGTGCTGGCCGAGATCCGCACCGGCACACCTGTCGCAGCTGGCTTCGACCGACTCGCCGCGACGACGGGACTGCCGCTCGTGGCCCGCTTCGCGACGGGCATCTCGGTCGCCATCGAACGCGGCACGCCGCTGGCTGACGTGCTGCACGCGCAGGCCGCCGACGTACGCGAGGCCGGCCGCCGCAACCTGATCGAGACGGCCGCGCGCAAGGAGGTGGTCATGATGGCGCCGGTCGTCTTCCTGGTGCTGCCGGTGACCGTGCTCTTCGCCTTCTTCCCGGGGGCCGTCGGCCTCAGCCTCGTGGTGCCCTGAGCGTCACATGTCCACACCCACACCTGTCATGTCCGATCAACCCGAACGGGGATCTCGATGAAGGAAACGACTCTCGACCAGCTGCTGCGACTCTACGTCGCCGTCACCGCACCGCGGGCGCGCGACGAGCGCGGTGACGTGCCCGGATGGGTGATGGTCACCGTGATGACGGTCGCGCTGGCGATCGCCATCTTCACCTTCGCGCAGGACCCTCTCAAGGCCCTGCGCACGCGCGCCTTCGACTCCGTCAGGTAGCTCATGTCCCGCCGAGCCGGATCCCGTGCGCGATCCGAGCGAGGCAGCGCGGTCGTGGACTTCGTGATGATCCTGGTCGTGCTGCTGCCGCTGTTCGCGGCGCTGCTCCAGCTCTCGCTCGTCCTGCACGTCCGCAACACCCTCTCGTCGGCTGCCGCCGAGGGAGCGCGTCGTGCTGCGGTCAGCGGCGCGACGATGCGCGACGGCAGGGCGAAGGCGGCCCAACAGATCGAGGGCACTCTCAACGAGAGGTACACCCGAGCCATCGACATCCATCCGACGACGATCGGTGGCGCTGCGGCCTACGAGGTGGTGATCACCGCCGAAGTGCCCGCACTCGGCCTCGGCGGGCCGGCCATCGCCCTCGAGGTGAGCGGCAACGCCATCATCGAGGCGCCGTGATCGCCAGCGTGCGCCGCCTCGGCACCCTCCGCGGCGAGCGGGGCAGTGCACTCGTCGAGTTCTGCTGGGTCGGGCTCATCCTGTTCATCCCGATCACCTGGATCGTGATCTCGGTCTTCGAGGTGCAGCGCGGCGCCTTCGCCGTCAACGGCGCGGCGCGGGCGGCGGCGCGCGCCTTCGCGCTGGCGCCCGACGACGCGACCGGCGTCGTGCACGCCCAGGCCGTGGTCGACCAGACGCTGGACGACCAGGGCGGCCCGGGGCAGACCGGGACGGTGCACGTGTCCTGCGAGCCGTTTCCTCATGACTGTCACACCGGCACGTCGCTGATCACGGTCCGGATCGATTCCGGAGTCACGCTCCCGTTCCTGCCGGCGATCCTCGACGACGCCCAGCGCTCGTTCAGGCTGACCGCGAGGCACACCGTGCCGATCGGCCAGTTCGTCGCCGTACCGGACACGGTCGACGGGAGCCTCGGATGAGGCACCGCAACGAGCGGGGCTCGACCATCCCGTTGCTGGTCGGGCTCGCTGCCGTCCTGCTGATGGGGATCGCGCTCGTGATCAACGCGTCGTCGGCCTACCTCCAGCGGCAGGGCCTCGACACGTTGGCGGACGGAGCGGCGTTGCGCGGCGCCGACCTCGGCGCTGCCGGGGTGTACGGCGAAGGCGGACTGACGCAGACACGGCTGCTGCAGGAGCAGGGTGCCGTCGAGAAGGTGGTCGCCGCCTACCTCCAGTCCATCGGCGCGGACCAGACCTACCCCGGGCTCGAGGTCAGCGCCCGGGTCAACGTGGCGGACCGCTCGGTGACGGTGCTGCTCGAGGCGCCGGTCGAGCTGCCCCTGCACATCCCCGGAAGCCCGATGAGACCCGTCGTCGGGGCCAGCAGCACGGCCGCGGTGACGATCCAGACGGACTGAGCCACAACTAATCGGCGTGCTGACGCATCACCCTTGCAGCAGGCCCACGAGGGCAACACCGACAGGGAGAATCCAATGAACCGACTGATCGCCGCCGGCGCGGGACTCGCACTCATCGCCACCCCGCTCGTTGTCACCACGGCCACCGCGAGCGACACGACCGCCGAGCGCACGGCACCGGCCTATTCCGTCTCCGCCGCGATCAACAAGGCGACCGCCATCGCCAGGGAAGACACCGTCAAGATCCGCGGCAAGGTCAGCCCGAAGGCAGCCGGCGACAAGGTCGTCCTGCAACAGCGCATGGCGAACAAGAAGGCGTGGTCGGTCTCCGGGACCGCCAAGATCAAGGCGAACGGCAAGTTCCTGCTCAAGGATGATCCGACCACGGCTGGCACCCGCTTCTACCGCGTGCTCAAGCCCGCAGCGGGCAAGCTCGCCAAGGGTGTGAGCAGGGAGCTCGAGCTCGTCGTCTACGCCTGGGAGAAGCTCGGCTTCCGCGCCAACGGCCCGTTCTCCAACGTGACCGTCAACACGGCCACCATCGCGACCGAGACCTTCCCGGCCAGCATCGTCTCCACCACCTTCGGCCCGCCCGGAGCCATCGAGTACACGCTGGGCAGGAAGTGCCTCAAGCTGCGTGCGACCTACGCGCTGACCGACGACACCGCCACCGGCGGCACCGGCACCGTGGCCCTCAAGGTCGACGGCACGGTCGCGTTCGCGGCGGGCCTCGCCGTCGGCGATGTCCTCGAGGACGTGCAGTCCGACGTCACCGGCGCCTTCCGCATCAAGTACGAGCTGGCCGCTTCTGCCAACCCCAGCGCCGTGGTCGCGGTCGGTTCGCCCGAGGTGCTCTGCACCAAGTAGCCCAGTCTCGCTCCCCACTTCCCGTTCGGGAGCGCAGGAGTCGGGCCGCACCGCCCGACAGATCCGCCCGGAGTCAGCCGTCTCGTCGGTTGGCTCCGGGCGGTTCGCCGAATCGACGGCCCTCGGCACGCCCCGTAGTGTTGCCCCTTGTGGCAGGCACCGACTTCGACCAAGAGATCAAGCAGCTCCAGGCGACCATGAGCACCATCGGCCAGGTCCTCGACCTGGGCAAGATGCGCGAGGAGATCGTCGACCTCGGCGACCAGGTCGCCGCCCCCGATCTCTGGGACGACGTGGACAACGCCACGCGTGTCACCGGCCGCCTCTCGGCAATCCAGGGTGAGCTCGACAAGTTCACCGGCCTCGAGTCCCGCATCGAGGACCTCGCCCTCATGGTCGAGATGGCACAGGAAGAGGGCGACGCCGCCACCCTCGAGGACTCCGACCGGGAGCTCACGCGGATCAAGAAGTCCGTCGAGTCGCTCGAGATCCGCACCCTCCTCAACGGCGAGTACGACGCCCGTGAGGCGCTGGTCAGCATCCGCTCCGGCGCCGGTGGCGTCGACGCGGCCGACTTCGCCGAGACCCTGATGCGCATGTACGTGCGCTGGGCCGAGCAGCACAACTACCCCGTCGAGGTCTACGAGACGTCGTACGCCGAAGAAGCCGGCCTCAAGTCTGCGACCTTCGCCATCCACGCGCCCTATGCCTACGGCACGTTGTCCGTCGAGGCCGGCACCCACCGCCTCGTCCGGATCAGCCCGTTCGACAACCAGGGGCGCCGCCAGACGTCGTTCGCCGCCGTGGAGGTCGTGCCGGTGCTCGAGACCACCGACGAGATCGACATCCCCGACGAGGACATCCGCACCGACGTCTACCGCTCCGGCGGCCCCGGCGGCCAGTCGGTCAACACGACCGACTCCGCGGTGCGACTCACCCACATCCCCACCGGCACCGTCGTCTCCTGCCAGAACGAGAAGAGCCAGCTGCAGAACAAGGCCTCGGCCATGGTCGTGCTCAAGGCCAAGCTGCTCGCGCTGAAGAAGGCCGAGGAGAAGGCCCACCTCGACGGCCTGCGTGGCGACGTCCAGGCGTCGTGGGGCGACCAGATGCGCAACTACGTGCTCAACCCCTACCAGATCGTCAAGGACCTGCGCACGGGCTACGAGTCCGGCAACCCCAGCGCGGTCTTCGACGGCGACCTCGACGGCTTCCTCGAGGCCGGCATCCGCTGGCGCCGCGGTGGCGAGAAGGCCGACGCGTAGGCGTCTGCGCCTCAACGGGCCGCCACGGTGGGCGCCGGCGCCGCGTGACCCCTCGCGCGGGTCGCGTCAGGCGGTGCGCAGGGCTTCGAGTACGGCGACGCACCACTCGCCGACGCGAGCGGTGTCATCGCCTCCCGAGACGGGCAGGCCGCTGATCTCGCAGCCGACCCAGGCGTCGCCGACCAGGCCGTGGAAACGGACCAGCTCCGCGCCGCCCCCGCAGTGTTGGGCCACGCTCGGGCGCCCCAGCGCGGGGGCCATCTCCAGCCGCTCGCACTTCTTGCCCACGGCTTCGCGGGCGAAGTCGGCCGCGCGGTCCGCGGTGATCGGGGGAGCGAAGACCCAGGCGCTGGCGCGCACCGACCCACTGGTCCAGGAGCAGCCGAACTCGTTGCCGATGTCCGAGCTGTCCGGCAGCCGCCTGCCGGGCCGCCACGAGTCGTCAGCGGTCGACTCGCCGCCCAGCGCGGCCGCGACGGCGGCTTCGGTGACCCGCGCGCAGAACTCCCCCCGGACGGGCCGGACGTCGGCTGTGTCGTAGTCGGCCAGCGGCGTCGACTCCGCTGTGGGCTCTGCCGCCGGCTGCTGCGGGGCCGACTCGCCCGAGCACCCGGCCAACCCCAGGAGCAGCACAACGGTGCCGACGGCTGCCCTGACGGAGCGGGGCGAGCGCTGCGGCGTACGGGAGGAGGGGAGCACCGCGCCACCCTAATCCTGGTCGGCCCGCAGTCCGGGTTACGGAGATGGCTGGGTGCACCGCGTAGCCTCGGGGCCGTGATTCGCTTCGAGAAGGTCACCAAGACCTACCCCGGCCACGCCCATGCGGCCCTAGACCAGGTGTCGGTCGACGTCGACAAGGGCGAGTTCATCTTTCTGGTGGGCTCGTCGGGGTCGGGGAAGTCGACCTTCCTGCGGCTCGTGCTGCGTGAGTACCGCCCGACGTCAGGCCGGGTGTATGTCGCCGGCAAGGAGATCAACCGGCTCGCGAGCTGGAAGGTGCCGCGCCTGCGCCGGGACATCGGCACCGTGTTCCAGGACTTCCGGCTGCTCGGCAACAAGACCGTCTCGGAGAACGTCGCCTTCGCGCTGCAGGTGATCGGCAGGTCGCGCAGCGACATCGACAAGCTCGTGCCCGAGACGCTCGAGATGGTCGGCCTCACCGGCAAGGGTGACCGCCTGCCCGACGAGCTCTCCGGTGGCGAGCAGCAGCGCGTGGCCATCGCCCGCGCCTTCGTCAACCGTCCCAAGATCCTGATTGCCGACGAGCCCACCGGCAACCTTGACCCCACCACCTCGGTCGGGATCATGAAGCTCCTCGACCGGATCAACCGCACCGGCACGACCGTCGTCATGGCCACGCACGACGCCGGCATCGTCGACCAGATGCGCAAGCGGGTCATCGAGCTCGAGAACGGGCGCGTGGTGCGCGACCAGGCGCAGGGCGTCTACGGCACCTCCAACTGACCTCACTGACAGGACTGACACAGATCCATGCAGCTTCGCTACGTCTTCTCCGAGCTCGGCCAGGGGCTTCGCCGCAACCTCTCGATGCACCTGGCGGTGATCTTGACGCTCTTCGTCTCGCTGACCCTCGTCGGGCTCGGCGTGCTCTTCCACCTGCAGGCCGAGAAGGCCGCCGACCACTGGGGCAGCCAACTGCAGATCCAGGTCTCGCTGTGCACCGCTGAGGACAACAACCCGGCGTGCGTCAGTGAGGTCACCGATGCCCAACGCGACGCGATCACCGCGGTCATCGACGAGAACCCCGAGGCGGCCGGCTGGGACCTCGAGACCAAGGACGAGGCCTTCGCGAAGGTCAAGGAGCTCTACGGCGCCGACAAGTTCGAGGGCGACAACGCGGTCCTGACCGTCGATGACATGCCGCAGTCCCTGTGGGTCGAGCTCCAGGACCCCGAGCGGTTCGACGGCCTCGTCAGCGCGGTCGGCGGCCTCGACGGCGTCTCGGTCGTGCGCGACATGCGCCGCTACATCGAGCCCATCATCGGCTCCATCAACATGCTCCAGTGGGTCTCGATCGCGACCGCTGCGTTCCTGGTCCTCGCCGCCCTGCTCCTCGTGGCCAACACCATCCGGCTCGCGGCCTTCGCGCGGCGCAAGGAGATCGGCATCATGCGCCTGGTCGGCGCCTCGACGCTCTACATCGCGTTGCCGTTCCTCCTCGAGGCGCTGGTGACGGCGCTCCTCGGCGTACTCCTCGCAACGGGAGCCCTGGCGGCGTTCATGTACTTCGGGATCGAGCAGCGTGGCCAGGACAAGCTGAAGTTCATCCCGTGGATCGGGATGGAGCAGTACGGCGTCGCCGTGGTGGTCGTCGCAGTGCTCGGGCCGCTGCTCACCGTGCTTCCGACACTCGTGCTGACACGCAAATACCTCAAAGTGTGATCCGCACGGGTTAGGTTCGGGGCGTTCCCTTCCCCGAACACACGTAAGGCCTCCCGGTGCGCTCCTTCCCCCGTACCGCCCGCAGCCGCATGGCCGCAGCGACCGCTGCTGCTGCCATCGCTCTGGGCACGCTCTCCGTCCCGACCGCGTCCGCCGACGACCTCAAGGACCGGCAGAAGCAGGTCGAGAAGAAGATCGACCGCGCCCACGACCTCGTCGACGAGTCGAGCAGGGAGCTGCGCGAGGCCAGTCAGCGACTCTCGGCCGCCCGGAGCCAGCTCTCCGATGCGCGTACGGCGCTTGCGACCGCCCGAGGCAGGCTCGCCGTCGCCCAGGAGCGCGACGCGGCCGCGGCCGCCCTGCTCGCGCAGGCCGAGGCCACGTTGGCCGAGGCGCAGGCCGAAGTGGTCGCGGGGCAGGCCGACGTCGCCGCGCAGCGCGACGTGGTGGGCGACACGATCAAGCAGCTCTACGTCCAGGGCGACCCCGACCTGATGGCCTTCGCGTCGCTGATGGAGTCGGAGTCCGCCCAGGACCTCAACCGGCGCGCCGAGGTCAACGAGGCGATGGTCGACAAGCAGTCGCGCGACTACGACCGGCTGCAGGCCGCCGAGGTGCTCCTCGAGGTCCACGAGAACCAGGTTGCCGACGCCCGCGACGACGTTGCGGTCAAGCGCCAGGAGGCGGCGGCGAACCTCGCCGAGACCCAGCAGCTCGAGGTCGAGGCCCAGGGCGCCAAGGCGTCGGTCGAGACACTCGTCGGTGAGCGGGCCTCGGCCCGGTCCGAGGCGGCCAAGATCCGGGCCCGCGACGTGCACAAGCTCCAGCAGGCCGAGCGCGAGAAGGCAAGCATCGAGGAGCGTCTGCGCAAGATCGCGGCCCGGGCACTCGCGCGGGCACGCGCACGGGCCGCGGCCAACGGCCGGGTCGGCCCCACCAGCGGCCTGCTGCAGATGCCGGTCGGCGGCGGTATCACCTCGCCGTTCGGCTACCGGATCCACCCGATCTACGGCTACTGGGGCCTCCATGACGGCACCGACTTCGGTGGCGGCTGCGGCCAGGCCATCGTGGCCGCCGAGGACGGACGGGTCATCTCGTCCTACTGGAGCGACGTGTACGGCAACCGCCTGATCATCGACCACGGCGCCCTTGCCGGCGCCGGCATCGCGACCATCTACAACCATGCGGCGTCCTACACCGTGGGCACCGGCACGCAGGTCAAGCGCGGCGAGGTCATCGGCTACGTCGGCGACACCGGCTGGTCCACGGCCTGCCACCTGCACTTCACGGTGATGGCCAACGGCCGGGCCGTCGACCCCGCGAACTACTTCTAGGCGCAACCCGGTTGAGGCGTCTGAGAAGATGACCGAATGGCCGCCAAGGAGAAGGATCAGCGCAATCGGCTGATCGCGCAGAACAAGAAGGCCCGTCACGACTTCCACATCGAGGACACCTACGAGGCGGGGCTGGTTCTGCATGGCACCGAGGTGAAGTCCCTTCGGGAGGGCCGCGCCAGCCTGGTCGACGGGTTCGTCGACGTCGACAACGGCGAGGTCTGGCTCCACAACGTGCACATCCCCGAGTACGCGCAGGGCTCGTGGACCAATCACGCCGCCCGTCGCAAGCGCAAGCTGCTGCTCAATCGCGTCGAGATCCACAAGATCGAGCGCAAGATCGGCGACAAGGGCTACACCATCGTCCCGCTCTCCCTCTACTTCAAGGACGGCCGCGCCAAGATCGAGATCGCGCTGGCCAAGGGCAAGAAGGAGTACGACAAGCGCCACGCCCTCGCCGAGCGCCAGGCCGATCGCGAGAAGGAACAGGCGGTCCAGCGTCGACTCAAGGGCATCACTGACTGATGGCGGCCGACCATCCGGCGCTCGCCGTCCGCGAGTGGTGGACCCGGCTCGAGCTGCCGGGCCTGGTCGACATCCACACCCACTTCCTGCCGCCACAGGTGACCTCCAAGGTGCGCGCCCAGTTCGATGCGGCCGGTCCGCTCATCGGCCGCCCGTGGCCGTTGCACTACCGCGACACCGATGGCGAGCTCGTCGAGATCCTGCGGTCGTTCGGGCTCGCGCGCTTCACCGCGCTGTCCTACGCGCACAAGCCCGACATGGCCGACTGGCTCAACACGTGGGCGGCCGGCTTCGCGGCTCGCGTGCCCGAGGCGCTGGTGTGCGGCACGTTCTTCCCCGAGGAATCGGCCGCGGCGTACGTCGCAACGCGGCTCGACACCGTCGAGGTGTTCAAGATCCACGTGCAGGTGGGCAACTTCTCACCTCTCGATCCGCTGTTGGACTCGACGTGGGGACTCATCGCCGAGGCCGGCACCCCGGTCGTGCTGCACGCCGGCAGCGGGCCGGTGCCCGCGGCCCACACCGGACCCGGGCCCGTCGCCGACCTGCTGGCGCGGCACCCGCGGCTGAGGCTGGTGATCGCACACATGGGGGCGCCGGAGTATCGCGAGTTCCTCGAGCTGGCCGAGAGCCATGAGCGGGTGCACCTCGACACCACGATGGCGTTCACCGATTTCTTCTCCGAGATGGGCGGCGTCTTCCCGGCCGACCTGCTGCCGCGGGTGCGCGACCTCGGACTGGCCGGCAAGGTGCTGCTCGGCTCGGACTTCCCGAACATCCCCTATCCCTACCTCCACCAGCTCGAGTCGCTCGAGGCCCTCGACCTCGGCGACGACTGGCTGCGGGCGGTGTGCTGGACGAACGGGGCCAGGCTGTTCGGCGCCTCCTGACCCTTCGGGCGAGGACCTTCGACTCTGACCTCCCCGGCGGGCCGGACGATGGAATGCTCCCATGAGCAGGACCGCACGGACGAGGACCCGGCTCGGCGCCACCTCGCGGGGGAGCGAGGCGCCGACGGCGGTCCCGGTCGGCTGGGTCGCGGGCTGCGCCACCGCGGAGGCGGTGGGGATGACCGCCGCCGCGTTGGCCGCACGCGCCGCGGACCCGCTGTCCGGTGGGGTCGTCGGGTCCTCGCTCGCCCTGGCGTTCATCGTGCTCGGGGGCCTGGTGGAGGGGACCGCGCTCGGCGTCATCCAGGCGGTGCTGCTCGGTCGGGTGCTTCCACGGCTGCGCCGGCGCAGGTACGCCGCCGTCACGGTGCTCGTCGCAGGCCTGGGCTGGGCGGCCGCCTCGGCGCCCGGGGCGCTGGCCGGTGACTCCGGCGGCGAGTCTCCCTCCTTGCTGCTCGTCCTGCCCGGTGCCGCGGCCCTCGGCGTGCTCATGGGGGCGCTGCTCGGCGCCGCCCAGGCCTGGTCCCTGCGCGGGGCGGTCTCCCACCCGTGGCGGTGGCTGACCGCGAACGCGGTGGCCTGGGCGCCGGCCATGGCGGTCATCTTCCTCGGTGCCACGACCCCCGGGGCGAGCTGGCCGCTCCAGGCGGTGCTGGGTCTCGCGGTGCTCACCGGGGTGATCGCGGGCGCCGTCCTCGGGCTGGTGACCAGCTGGTTCCTCCCGTCGCTGGGCGGGACCTCGGTAACTGGCCGGGTGGTGCTGTGGCGCCTCGCCCGTCCACGCCCCGGACGACTCGCCGACCGCGTGGTCGGGCTCGAGGTGCGCGGCCGGCGAACGGGTCGGCGCTACCGCTTCCCCGTGGAGTACGCCGTCGACGGCGACGCGCTCGTCGTGGTGCCGGGGCACCCGCAGGCCAAGACGTGGTGGCGGAACCTCGGCAGCGGTACGCCCGTCGCCGTGCTGCGCTCCGGCGCCTGGTCACCGGCCGAGGCGAGCGTGCTGCGACCCGCCGACGCGGGGTACGAGACGGCCCGCGCGACGTACCTGCTCGGCCACCGGCGGCTGCGGCTGCCGGACGACCAGCCGGTGGTGAGGGTGGTGCCGAGCGCGGCTGTCGGGAATGGTGGCGAGCGGAACGACGTTGTTCTGTAGACTCACCACGTTGGTCGGATAGCCGCACAGAGGCGGAGTCCTGCCGGCGACAACTCAAGAGGGGCTGATCGGTTTCGACTTGGGACGTTAGTTCCAGGGGAAGCGGGTCGAGAAGCCAGCGTCATCTCGTAAACGATCGCTGGAAAACCATAGTTGCCAACTCAAACCGCAACGACTTCGCTCTCGCTGCCTGAGCAGTGATCGAAGGGTCTGACCGGGCACCCGTCCTCGTCCCGGACCCAGGCCTCATCTAGAGGACTTGCTGATCACTTCCGTCAGGAGGAGTGATCGGGACTTTTTCCTGACTGAGTCTGTCGGCGACGTGTCTGTGCGAGCGCCGGGACTGAGAAAACGACATCACTGACTGCACCCGGAGAAGACCTGGTTCGACGCTCGAGGACGCGGGTTCGATTCCCGCCAGCTCCACGGTGAGGTCTCCGCAGAATGAACGCGGATTCTTCGCAGAATTACCGGTCCCGGTGGGTCACCCCACCGAGAGCCAGCCCTCTTGAACCTCAGCCGCTTAGACTCCGGTCGGAGCGGCTGATGTGCGTGTTCATCGTCTGACATGTGGCTTCGCGCGACGCGGACGTCGGGCGGAATCCCCCGATGGTGGGGAGTCTGTGGACTGCGGACCTTCTCGCAGACCCGAGCCGACCACCTCATGGGTAGCGTCGTGAAGGGGCGCCGTACGGCGCCCATGCCCTGAATCGAGGAGTACTCACGTGCCGAAGATCTTGTTCGTCCTGACCGGTTCCGACCACTGGACTCTCACCGACGGGACCAAGCACCCGACCGGCTTCTGGGCCGAGGAGCTGCTGTCCCCGCTGCAGGTGTTCT
>NZ_JANPEO010000546.1:0-2698 GCF_031422975.1 Nocardioides sp.
GCTATGCAGGCCGCGATCGACCCGTAGCCGCGCTTGAGGTCGCAATAGGCGCCACCGTGGTGGTGCAGGAGATAGCAACGGAGGTAGTCGGAGCGATGGACCAGCGACAGGTGCTCGTATGCCGGGTGAGGCGGGTGAGCCCGAATCAACCACTCCGATAGGTTGGCCGGCGACACCAGCACCACGACCAGATCCTCCTGGGCGCGCAGCTCTGCCAGCGCAGCGCGGCGGTTGGGCGTGAGGTCGTTGTCACCCGTCCAGAGCGCGAACACACGACGGGGGATGCTCTGAGATGGGGCCGACCGGGTGGGAAACACGTCTCGGTCGAGAAAGCTTCCCCCGAAATTGCCACGTGACCACACCGGGGGCCGTGCCTCGTCGATGGCGCGGTAGCCACGATCGCGCACGGACAGGACCTGCTGTCCCATGCGGCGGCGTGCCACCCAGGCTGCGTGCTTGGCGCGTCGCGCCAGGTCGAGTGCACCCACGGTGGCGGCTCAGTCCAGCCCGAGTGCTAGAGCGTCATTAGCCGAGTCAGGTTCGTCGAGGGTGCCGAGTTCCACGAGATGCGCGAAGGTCGAGTTCCCCCGGCGCACCTCCTCGAAGGTGCCGAGTGCTGCGATCCGACCGGCCTCCAGGAATGCGATCTGGTCGCACCTGCGCACCGTGGACAGGCGGTGCGCCACGACGACGACTGTGACATTGCCGTGCAGGGACTCGATGGTCGAGGTAACGCGACGCTCGGTCTCGTTGTCGAGGGCGGAGGTGGCCTCATCGAGCACGAGCAGCTGGGGACGACGAAAGAGCGCACGCGCGATGCCGACGCGCTGCCGCTGGCCTCCGGAGAGTCGGGTGCCACGCTCGCCCACCGGGGTGTCGAGTCCGTCGGGCATCTCGGCCAACAGGTCACCGAGCTGCGCTTGGTCGACGGCCACCATGAGTTCCTCGTCGCGTGCGGAGTCATTGGCGAGGGCGAAGTGGATGTTCTCGCGTAGCGAATTGTCGAGCAGGTAGACGTCCTGGGGCACCATCGAGATGTTGGCCTGCCACTCAGGGAGGCGACCCCCGATGTCTACGCCGTCGGCGAGGATCTGCCCGCTCGTGGGCCGCTGGAGCCCCAGGAGCAAGTCAACGAGGGTGCTCTTGCCAGCTCCGCTGGTGCCGACCAGGGCGAGCGAGGTGCCGGCAGGAATGTGTAGGTCTATCCCATCTAATACATCTCGGTCCGCGTCGAGGTAGCGGAAGGACACGTCGTCGAACACCAGGTCCTTGGAGAATGGCAGCCGGGTCGTGGCCGGTGGTGCGGCGTGGGGCACGTAGTTCTTGGCCTGGACGAGGTCTCCAAGCACCAGGTCCAGTGCACCCAACCCAGCTCTTACCACGTTGAGCGAGGAGATGAGGCGCACGCTGCTGGGCAGCACCCGGAAACCGGCGACGACGAAGACGGCCAACTGGGCGAGTGCACCCTCGGGCGCCGTGCTGGCGAACGAGGCAACGGTCATGACCGCCACGCCCAGCACGAAGAGGATCTCCATCGTGTACTTGGGGAGGTCTGCGAGGAATGCTGTGGAGCGCCCGGTCTCGCCAATCGACAAGCGATGCACCATGTAGTCGTCGACGAACATCTCCTGTTCGTTGCGTAGCTTGATCTCCTTGACGCCCCCGAGGGCATGGAGTGCGGCACGGGACGAGAGGTAGGACGACACCATCAGTCGCTCACCGTTGTCGAGTGCCCGATCTCGGATCAGCCGTTGGGTGAGCCAACCGAACAGGCCGAAGAACGTCACGACGACCAGCGTCGGCAGTGGAGCCACGATCAGGAGGACCGTCACCATGGCGATCATTGTGATCGCCTCGGTCGCGATCGACATCCACCCCGCGACGACCGAACCGAAGACCGCGCCCTGGGCGTCGTTGATCATCCGCAAGAGGTCAGCGGTGCCGCGGTGCACGTGCAGCGACATCGGCGCGTAGAGGTAGTACCGCAGCAGGTTGCCTGCAGAGCGAGCGCTCTCGGTGTTGATCAGTCCGAGGGTCCACCAGCGGACGCTCAGCGACAGCAGCGCCTTGAGCACGAAGCTGACCAGCACCGCTCCACCCAGCGTGGCCGCGAGCGCACCGTCGCTGGGCCCTCCCAGCAAGTCACGCAGGCGGGGGACGATCGAACCGTCCTCCTGTCCCAGGATCAGGGCCATCAGAGGGAGCACCAGCGCGACGGCGGTCACCTCGGCGAGGGCGATGAGGGTGGATCCGACGATGGCCAGCAGCAGCTTGCGTCGGGTCGAGGCGTCGAACAGCTCGAGCGCCCGACGGAGTGCGACGAACAACTCTCGAACTCCTTCAGGTCGGCGTCGCGCGCGGTTCTGCGCGCCTGGATGCACAGCCTAGGCGGCGCCACCGTCGTCGGTGCCAAGAAGCCGTTTCCAGGACGAGAGCTGCTCGGTCCGGCACCGTACGGTTGGCCCACCAGACGGGGACCAGCTGAGCGTGGGCACGGGGCGACCGGCGCTGAGCTCGTCCCAGATCTGAGTCAGCTCGTCGTCTGCGGTGGACCCGTGGCGCTGCCAGTGGTCACCCCAGTCCACTTGTCCGTCCACCGCGGCAATGGCCGCAGCCCCCTGCCGAAGCTTGCCCGCAAGCTGCTCGCGCGAGCGCCACGGGAGGTGCAAGAGGACCAGGCCGGTGCACACGTCCCCGG
>NZ_JANPEO010000547.1:0-4955 GCF_031422975.1 Nocardioides sp.
GACCTGGCAGGCGCTGAGGGATCGCGCACCCTGCTGTTGCTCTCCGACGGTGCGGACACCGGGAGTGCTACCACCCTGGAGGTCGTCAGCAGCACGGCCACCACCCAGGAAGTGGTCGTGGACGTCGTCTCGCTGGCGACCGCGGCCTCTGCCGATGAGCTCGCGACCGTGGCAGGTGACACCGGCGGCGCGGTCATCCCCGCCGATCCGCAGGCTCTCAGCGCCGTGTTCGCCGGCCAGGCAGACGCGCTGGCGCAACAGCTTCTCGTGACCTTCGAGTCCCCGGACCTGAACGGCAAGGAAGCCTCCGTCGGCGTGACGGTCGTGGCCGACGGCACCACGTACACCGACTCGGCGTTCGTCGCGCTCGGTGAGGCTGGCATCGACGCTCCCGAGGCCTTCACCCAGGGCAAGGCGCTCGTGTCCAAGCCGCTGATGCTTGGTGGGACCTTGGCTGTCTTCCTCGGGCTCCTCGGACTCCTGATCACGGTCCTGGTGAGTCCCTCGAGGAAGTCAGCGGCCGAGCGTCGCCTTGATGCGTACTTCGACAGCGACAAGGCGAATCCCGGCGGGCGCCGGCGGGCGCCGACGAGCGGCTCGACCGACCTGAAGGACTCCGCGGTTGCCATGACCTCGAAGCTGGTCAACGCGGATCTGGAGACCCGCATCTCTCAGCGATTGGCCGGTGCCGGCTCGGCGCTGACAGCCGCCGAGTGGGTGCTGATCCACGCCGCCATCACGGTCGGAGCGATGGCCTTCGGATACGTGATGAGCGGCATCGCCATGGCGATGCTCGGTCTGGTGCTCGGACTGGCGCTGCCCTGGCTGTACATGAGGTTCCGCCATCGTCGAAGGCTGAGTCGGTTCAACGGACAGCTTGCCCAGACCCTCGGCCTGATGGCGGGCGGCCTCCAGGCCGGGCTCTCCCTCCCCCAAGCGGTGGACAGCGTGGTGCGCGAAGGACGCGAACCCATGGCGGGCGAGTTGAAGCGCGCGCTCATCGAGCAGCGCCTCGGCATCGACCTCACCGACGCCCTGGAGAGCGTCGGCGAGCGCATGGACAGCGCCGACTTCGGCTGGGTCGTGATGGCGATCAAGATCCAGCGTGAGGTGGGCGGCAACCTTGCTGAGATTCTGCACACCGTGGCCGAAACCATCCGTGAGCGCGAGTTCCTCCGACGTCAGGTCAAGGCTCTGAGTGCTGAGGGCCGACTCTCGGGGTACATTCTGACAGGCCTCCCCCCGACGATCGGTCTGTACATGGCGTTCGTCAACCCCGACTACATCCGACTGCTCTACACAACCGTCCCGGGATACATCTTGCTTGCAGTTGCTGCCTGCCTGCTTGGCATGGGCTCGTTCGCGATGGCCAAACTGGCCAAGGTGGAGGTCTGAGATGCTGCTGGTGGGAGCCGGGCTGCTGTGCCTGGCCATGATTCTGGGGCTGTCCCTCATCGGGGTGGCGTCCGCCGAACGCCGCGGGGTCGCCCGATCGGTGGCGGCCATCCAAGCATTGGACTCGGCGCCCGATGTCTTGAGGCAAGAGCTCGAACGCCCCTTTGTGGAGCGGGTCCTCGGGCCGTTGGGCGACCGCCTGATCAACACCGGTCGCAAGCTCGCACGCGCCGACACCGCCAAGAAGCTCCAGCACCGCCTCGACATTGCCGGCAACCCGCCGGCCTGGGACGTGAACCGGCTGATCGGCCTCAAGGCACTCGGCCTCGGCATATCGAGCGTCCTGGGCTTCCTCTACGTGCTCGGACTGGGATGGCCCTTCTATCGCGTGATCCTCGCGACGGTGGTGATTGCCGCCATCGGCTACGTCCTGCCCAACGTGTTCTTGTACAACGCCGGTCAGAAGCGCGAGAAGTTGATGCGCATCTCGCTGCCGGACGCCATCGATCTCCTGACCGTCTCGGTCGAGGCCGGTCTCGGTTTCGACGCAGCGGTGGGCAGGGTCGCCAAGAACACCACGGGCCCCCTGTCCCAGGAGTTCGCCCGCCTCCTGCAGGAGATGCAGATCGGCGTGGGCCGCTCCGACGCCATGCGCGCGATGGCCGACCGATCGTCGCTGGATGACCTCAAGTCGTTCTGCCTGGCCATGGTGCAGGCCGACTCACTCGGAATCCCGATCGGTCGCGTGCTACGGATCCAGAGCTCGGAGATGCGCACGAAACGCCGTCAGCGCGCGGAGGAGAAGGCGCAGCAGGTCCCCGTTAGGATCATGATCCCGCTGGTGCTCTTCATCCTGCCCTGCCTGTTCATCGTGATCCTCGGGCCGGCCGGCATCCAGATCGCGAATACGTTCAAGAATCTCTGAGTGCCCATGCGCGCTCAAGCCGGAACCGAATCCCTCAACCTGAAGACGTGGCGAGTCACGACAGCCGTCCGCATCTTCACCTTGGCACTGTCGACGGGCATTCTGCTGCGTGAGGAGTCCGTGGGCCCGGCAGGCCCATTGCTGGCGGCTCTCGTGCTCATCGCCAGTGTCTGCAGTGCCCTCGAGTGGGGTGCGCTCGCCTGGACGTCGCCGCTGCTGCCGTTGGGCGAGGGCGTGCTGGCGGCGATCCTGCTCATGAGCGCATCGGAACAGCCGGCCCTGCTGGCATATCTGGCCGTTCCGCCCATCGTGGCGGGGGTCCGGCACGGGCTCGTGACGGCAGTGAACGCAGCCTTCACCGCAGCGCTGGCAGTTCTCCTGACCATGGCCGTGACCCCGGCTTCGGCCGAGACCTCACGGTTGATCGATGCCGCGCCCTGGTTGCTCACCGGTCTGGGCGTGGGCGTCCTGGCCAGCTGGCAGTCTCGCTCGGTGAGGACCCTGGAGGCGCGCCAGGCGCCGTACGCCGCAGCGAACCAGCTGATGTCCCAGCTCCACCAACTGGCCCAGCGTGGCCGGCTCGGGCTGGACAGCGCCCAAGTGGCCGTCGAGCTCGAGACCGCGCTCCGCATCCACACCGAGGCGGAGTCGTCGGCGGTCTTCGTGATCGGCAGCGACGACTCGGTCGGGCTCCTGGCCTCCCACGGCGAAGCAGCGGCCCTGTTCGCTCTGCGTGATCAGCTTGCCCAGACGGGTAGCACCCTCCCGGACGTGGCCGACATCCCCCTGCACGGCGCCGACAAGATCCGTGGCACCGTGCTGCTGATTCGTGCCTCGGGCTGGACGGACGAGGAACGTGCTGAGGCGCAGGAGATCGCTGACGAGTTCGTCCTGCGACTCGACACCGCCGTGCTCTTCGATGACGTCCGGCTCATCGCCACCGCCGAGGAGCGCAACCGGCTGGCCCGGGAGATGCACGACGGGGTGGCCCAGGAGGTCGTCGCCCTCGGCTACATCGTCGACGAGATCGAGACCCTGTCCGCCGAGCCCGAGACCCGTGCGCTCGCAGCGTCACTACGCGATGAGATCAGCCGCGTGGTCACCGAGCTCCGCTTCTCCATCTTCGACCTGCGTCACCACGTCGCCGAGCACCGCCTCTCGGGCGCACTCGCCGAGTACGTGCGCGAGGTCAGCCACGGTTCGGAGCTTCGTGTCCACCTGCTGCTCGACGAGTCCGGGCCACCGCTTCCCAGCTGGACCGAGTCGGAGCTGCTGCGGGTCGCTCAGGAGGCGATCGGCAACGTGCGCAAACACGCCCACGCCATGAACCTGTGGGTCACCCTCGCCTCCGACAGCTCCGGCATCACCCTCAGGATCGAGGACGACGGCATCGGCAACGCCATGCCGCGCGATCGTCACTGGGGCCTGCAGACCATGACCGAGCGAGCCGAACGCATCGGCGCGCTCCTCACCGTCTCCCCACGTCCGGAGGGCGGCACCGTCGTCCTGCTGTGTTCCACCGATGCCCCCCCGCCCGAAAGGACCGAGACTCATGACCATCAGAGTTCTACTCGTTGACGATCACGAGCTGATCCGCCAAGGGCTGGCGCGTGCCTTCGAGCGCGACGACCAGACCACGGTGGTCGGGCAGGCAGGCTCCGTCGGCGAGGGGCTCGTCAGATACGCCGACCTCCAGCCCGACGTCGTCGTCACGGACCTGCAACTGCCCGACGGACACGGCCTCGATGTCGTGCGCGGAGTCCGCGCAGAGAGCGACACCGTCGGGCTCGTCGTGCTCACGATGCATGCGGGCGACGACCAGATCTTCAGTGCGATGGAGGCCGGCGCGTCGGCATTCGTGGGCAAGGACAGCAAGGCTACCGAGGTCGTGAGCGCCGCGAAGCATGCCGCTGTAGCCCCCCGCACGTTCCTGTGTGCGGGTCTCACTGCCGCGATGATGCGACGTACCAGCAGCCCCTCGACTCCGACGCTGTCGGCGCGGGAGGAAGAGGTGTTGTCGCTGCTGGCCGACGGCCTCGGTACGGGTGAGATCGCCGGCAGGCTCTATCTCAGCGAGTCCACGGCCAAGACGCACATCACCCACATCTACCAGAAGCTCGGCGCTGCCAATCGCGCGCAGGCACTGGTCACCGCGATGCGCATGGGTCTCCTCGACCACTTGGCGCCCCAGCGGTTCTGAGCCTCTGATCGGACCATCCGGTCGAGTCCAACGGAGGGTTCGCCCTAGTCACAAGGGACTACGAGGACGCGACCGATCACCCGATTCACGCAACGGCGACTTCGAGCAGACTTCAGTCACCGGGCTCCCCCGGAACCCGAAACACACCGGCTTCTCATTGACTAGGGGTAATTCCATGATCCAGTTCCTCATCACCATGCTGCAGTCCCGCGACGAGGAGAAGGGCGCCACCGCCGTCGAGTACGGCCTGATGGTCGCACTGATCGCGGTCGTCATCATCGCCGCCGTCAGCCTCCTCGGCAACAACCTCTCCGCGCTGTTCAACAACATCGCCACGTCCATCTGATCGCGTTCTGCACCAAGGCCGGCGTCGCAGCTCGCGGCGCCGGGCTTTGCATTGCCCAGCCCCTGAGTGAAAGGCGCGCATCGCCATGC
>NZ_JANPEO010000548.1:0-7407 GCF_031422975.1 Nocardioides sp.
GCCCCACGGGCGTGGTGGCCGGGAGTGTCGCGGATGTCGGAGATCCAGCGGATGGCCTCGAGGTGGAGGCGTTGGGTGACGGCCTCGTTGAGCCGCGGCGGCGCCCACCACGGAGCACGCTCGCTGAGCACGTCGGTGAACGTGTCGCCGTTGTGCACCAGCCAGCGGTGCATCTCCTCGAGCGCCAGGTCGACCAGACCGTGGTGCAGGTCGTCGCGCACCATCTCGGTCAGCAGGGTGCCGAGGATCGGCGAGATGGGCTCGTCGCGGAAGCGAGGCACGAAGGCGCCGTTGACGAGGTCGGCGATGTGCTCGTCGCGGACCTTGCCGAGCGCGATGGCGGCGACGTCGGACACCTCGTCGACGATGCGCCGGTCGTTGGCTGGGTCGCCGAGCCAGTCTCCGACGCGGGCGGTGATCGCCGCCGCGGCCGTCCGCTCACGGATGATGTCCTCCTGAAGGAAGTTCTCCCCCACGAACTCCTCGAGCCCCTTGCCCAGCTCGTCCTTGCGCTTGGGGATCAGCGCGGTGTGCGGGATCGGGATGCCCATAGGGTGCGTGAAGAGCGCGGTGACCGCGAACCAGTCGGCGATGGCGCCCACCATCGACGCCTCCGCACCGGCGTTCACGAAGCCCCACGCCCCCTCGCGGCCCAGCGTTGCGACGTACACGACAGCGGCCAGCACGAGCAACGCGACGGCGACCGTCCGCATCTGCCTCAGCCCGCGGCGGCGCGCCTCGTCGGCGCCCGCGTCGGGCGTGATGATGGACAGGGGGGCAGTGATGGCCACGCGGGGATCCTCTCAGGCCGCTGGCTGAGGCCTGCGACTAGATTGGCGCGCATGTCGCGCACCGTCATCACCTTCGGGACCTTCGACGTGTTCCACGTCGGACATCTGCGGGTGCTCGAACGTGCCGCGGCGCTCGGCGACCGGCTGGTCGTGGGCGTCTCGGCCGATGCTCTCAACGAGAGGAAGAAGGGCCGTGTTCCCGTCTTCAGCGAGCGCGAGCGGTTGGCGATCGTGGCGGCCCTCCGGGTGGTCGACGAGGTCTTCGTCGAGGAGAGCCTGGAGGCCAAGCGCGACTACATCGTCGAGCACGGCGCCGACGTCCTGGTGATGGGCGACGACTGGGCCGGCAAGTTCGACGAGTACGCCGACGTGTGCGACGTCGTCTACCTCACCCGCACGCCCGCGATCTCCACGACCGCGATCATCGAACACATCGCGGACATGTGATGAGAGTCGTGGCGGCCCTTGCCCTCGTGATCGTGGCCGCGTTCCTGCCGCCCGACCAGGCGCTCGCTGCCTCCTCGGACGAGCGCCGAACCTTCTCCCGAGACCACACGCTGGACCTGCGCGACGCCTACCTCGCCAACGCCGCCCGGTCGGCCCGCGGTGTCGGGAGCGCCGCCTCGCGGCCCACCGATCCGGCCGACGGCTCCGGGGAGTTCTTCTGGGACCCCGCGGCCCCGCAGTCGCGGGTGTGCAGCGACCGGGTCTGCGTGCACTACGTCACCACGACCTCCGATGCCCCACCCCTCGCGGCAGCCGACGGTGTCAACCCCGACTGGGTGCGCCGCAACCTCGACGTGACGGAGTTCGCGCTCACGCGCATGGCCGAGCTGGGCTACAGCGGTGTCCCGTCCGACGGCGGTCTCGGAGACAGCGCGCAGTTCGACGTCTACCTCGCCGACATCAGCCGCGCCGGGCTCTACGGCTACTGCGCGCCGGAGGCACCGGTGCCGGGCGCGCCGGGTCACGCCTCGTCCTTCTGCGTCTTCGACAACGACTTCCGCGGCTTCCCGATGCCACCCGACGAGAGCCTGCGGGTCACCGCTGCGCACGAGCTCTTCCACGCCGTGCAGTTCGGCATCGACGTCGACGAGGACAGGTGGTTCATGGAGTCCACGGCCACGTGGATGGAGGAGCAGGTCGCCGACGACGACAACGACAACCGGCAGTACCTCTCCTCGGGCCAGCTGGGACGGCGCCACGTGCCGCTCGACCACGCCGCCTCCGACCTCGGCATCTACGGCAACTGGATCTTCTTCCAGTTCCTCGCCCAGCGGTACGGCGTCGACGCGGTCCGGCAGATCTGGCTGCTCGCCGACGCCGGACCGGGCCGCCGCAACGACTTCTCCATCGAGGCGGTGCGGCACTTCATCGAGAGCCGGCACAGCACGTTCCCCGCGGTGTATGCCGCCTTCGCTCTCGCCAACCTCGCCCCGGGACGCGGCTACGAGGAGGGCCACGCCTACCGGGCGGAGGCCGTCGACGACCTCGTGCGCCTCGGAGCGGGCCGGTCCACGTGGCGCGACCAGCGCATCGGCGTACCCCACCTCACGGCCCGGGCGATCGCCTTCCGGCCCCGCGCCGGGCTGCGCGCACAGGCGCGGTTGCGGGTCACCGTGTCGGCCGCCCGCTCCAGTGGCGCCGCGGTGAGCGTGCAGGTGCACAGGGTGTCCGGCAAGGTCACCACGCTGCGGCTCCGACGCGGACACGGCAGCCGGGTCGTGAACTTCGCCGGTGCCCGGGTCCGCCGGGTCGTGGTCGTGCTGGCCAACGCCTCGACGCGCTACGACTGCGGACAGCGCACGCACTTCGCCTGCCACGGCACGCCTCGAGACGATCGCCAGCGATTCGCCATCACGGCGACTCTGGTCCGCCGGCCCCGCTGACGTAGCCTCGAGCACTGACCTGCGACGCTGCGGGTCGGAGGTCTGGGGCTGCTCGGGTCAGCGACGAAGGGATGAGTGCGTGCTGAGGTCAACCATGCTTGCCGTGATGCTGGGGTTGCTGCTCTCCCCCTTGCCCGGCTCCATCGCCGGCGCGCAGGCCGACCCCACGCCGCTCCCGGCCGATCCCGACACCCGCGTGGCACTGACCGCCCTGGACACGGCCGGGCGAGTGCTCGCCGGCGGCGCGCGGCCCACGGATCCCTCCGCGACGGTCGCGCTGCGTGACCTCTGGCTGACCCGGCCCGACCTCACCGGAGCGGAGGCGGCCGAGGCGGCCTCGCTGCTCGCCCGGCCCACCGACGGCCCTGCCGACCCGTTCGACAACGGCTACACGGTGCCGTCCTCCAGCCAGTGCGGCGCCCACGTGTGCGTCCACTACGTCCCCACCACCGCTGATGCGCCGCCCAGCGCCGAGTGGGTCGCCCAGAGCCTGGCGACGATGGAGAACGTCTACGAGCGCGAGGTCAACCAGCTCGGCTACCGCGCCCCTCGCACCGACGGCAGCGCGGGTGGTGACAACAAGCTCGACGTCTACCTCAAGGACCTCGACGCCGGCCTGTACGGCTACTGCGCCGCCGAGTTCCGCAAGAAGGCACGCACCGCCAGCGGCTTCTGCGTGCTCGACAACGACTACTCCCCCGCTCAGTTCCCGAGCCAGACGCCGGAGAACAACCTCGCGGTGACCGCGGCCCACGAGTTCTTCCACGTCGTGCAGTACTCCTACGACTACAACGAGGACCCGTGGATGCTCGAGTCCACGGCCACCTGGATGGAGGAGCAGGTCGCCGACGACGTCAACGACAACCGGCAGTACCTCCGCTACAGCCAGCTGCAGGCGCCGTTCGTGCCCCTCGACGCCTTCAGCGCCACCTACGGCTTCCAGTACGGCAACTGGATCTTCTGGGAGTACCTCACCGAGCGGTTCGGCACCCAGTTCGTCAAGAAGGCATGGCTGTCCGCGGGCAGCCTGCGCCGCGACGGAGGGCGCTACTCGATCGAGGCGATCCAGTCCGTCCTGCGCAAGAAGAAGAAGAAGTCGTTCACCGACGTCTACGCAGACTTCGCGGCCGTCAACATCACGCCGAGCCTGCACTATCGCGAGGCGCCCGGCGTGCCGGAGTTCGCCAACCCGCCGGTGCTGGCCGACGTCACCTTGAGCCGTGCGAAGAGAAGGCACACGCAGCGCGCCAAGGTGGACCATCTCTCGGCCGACGCGCTCCACCTGCGACCAGGTGCCGGGCTGGGCGGGAAGAGGTGGCGGCTGAGCGTGCGCGTGGACGGCCCGGCACGCTCCTCCAGCCCAGCTGCCCGCCTCGTGGTCCACAAGACCAACGGCACCGTCGCGATCCGCCGGCTGACGTTCGACCGCCGGAGTCGGGCGCAGTCACTCGTGCCGTTCAGCGCGACCAGGATCGCCGCCGTGACGGTGTCGTTCGCCAACGTCTCGACGCGCTTCAGCTGCGGCAAGCGCACCAACTTCGCCTGTCACGGCACCGCCCGCGACGAGAACAGGTTGTTCACCATCGCGGCCAGGGCCGTCAAGACGAAGAAGCACCGTCACTAGCAACCACTCGAGCGAACCCTTGAGGCCTACTCCGCGCGCCTGCCATCCTCGGCGGGGCTAGCCATCGCGTTGGGCCGGCTCTAGATTCGTTGCATGGACATTGCTCCTGCTGGGTGGCCCGACAGCGGCCGCACTCCGGTCTCCATCGGGTCATGGCCGTGACCACCACATCCAGTTCCGCACCCGCCACCGGGACCGGGTCCGATGCGGTGCTGGAGGAGTTCGGGCTCTTCATCGACGGCAAGACCGTGGACTCGGTCTCGGGTCGTACGTTCGAGTCCGAGAACCCCTATACCGGCGCCCCGTGGGCGCGCGTGGCGGACGGCGCACGGGAGGACATCGACGCCGCGGTTGCGGCGGCCCGGTCGGCCTTCGACGGCGAGTGGGGCCACCTGACCGGGTTCCAGCGCGCGGCGATCATGCGCACGTGCGCAGAGGCCCTGGACGCCAATGCTGGGCGGCTGGCGCGGCTCGAGGTGAACGACTCGGGGAAGCTGATGCGGGAGATGTCGGGGCAGATGGCCGGCTTGTCATCCTGGTTCAACTACTTCTCCGGGCTGGCGGACAAGCTGGAAGGCTCGAGCGTCCCGCTGGCGAACCCGAACTATTTCGCGTACACGTGCAAGGAACCGGTGGGGGTCGTGGGTGCGATCACCCCGTGGAACAGCCCGCTGCTGCTGCTCACCTGGAAGCTCGCCCCCCTGCTCGCCGCGGGGAACACCTGTGTTGCCAAGCCCTCGGAGCACTCGCCCGCCTCGAGCGTTGCGTTTGCCCAGATCCTGCATGAGGCCGGGCTCCCGGCCGGTGTGTTCAACGTGGTGACCGGGTCGGATCGCTCCACGGGAGCCGCGCTGGCCGGACACCGCGGCATCGACAAGGTGGCGTTCACCGGATCCACCGCTACCGGCATCGCGGTGGCCAGGGCAGCGATCGAGAACGTGAACCGGGTGACCCTCGAGCTCGGCGGGAAATCCGCCCAGACTGTATTTCCGGACGCTGACCTGGATGCCGCGGCCAACGGGATCGTTGCCGGCGTCTTCGCCGCCACCGGCCAGACGTGCATGGCGGGGTCGCGGCTTATCGTGCACGAGTCCGTGGCCGACGAGCTCGTGGCGAAGGTGGTTGCCCGCGCGGAGGCGATTCGGCTCGGTGATCCCAACGACCCCGCGACCGAGATGGGCCCGGTGGCCAACCGGCCGCAGTACGACAAGGTGCTGGGCTATCTGAGGATCGCTGCCGAGGAGGGTGGCACGTTTGCCACGGGCGGCGGGGCTGCTTCTGAGCTCGGTGGGCTGTTCGTGAAGCCCACCGTGATCACCGGGGTGAGCCCGCAGAGCACCGTGGTGCGCGAGGAGATCTTCGGCCCGGTGCTCTCGGTCTACACGTTCTCCGAGGAAGCCGAGGCGATCCGGCTGGCCAACGGCACCGAGTACGGGCTCGCCGGCTCGGTGTGGACCAAGGACGTCCACCGCGCTCACCGAGTCGCCGCCCAGCTACGGGCGGGAAGCATCTGGGTCAACGCGTACCGGGTGGTGGCACCCAACATGCCGTTCGGTGGATTCGGCAGGTCGGGACTGGGCCGCGAGAACGGCATCGCCGCCGTTGAGGAGTACCTCGAGACCAAGTCGGTCTACATCGAGCTGACCGGCGAGCCGCGCGATCCCTTCAAGCTCGGCTGACCCACGGATCCCCTCCTTCTGTTCATCTTCGGTCTTGCGGCGGGGCATGGTCGGCCGCGATAGCCCGTCGTGCAGCACGGGGAGGACATCAATGCTGCGGTGCAGACCTGACCGAGGAAGTTCCGGAGCCAGCGACTCAGTCGCCTGTCTCGTGCACGACCCACACGTTGGGCTCGACATACGTTGCGACGCCGTGGTCGACGTCGCAGTGGACCGGGGAAAGAGCCTGGGGCACGACGACTGGGCCGGTGGTGTCGAACGGCAGCCCGGTCCACGCCCGCCACTCCTCGAGCGTTCCGGGGATGACCATCGAGCGGGGGGCCACCTTCGCGATACGGCCACCGGCCCGGACGTGGACCCGGAGCCATGGGTCCACCGGCAGACCGTCCGCGCGCACCCGGGACGCGTACGCCGCCATCGGCTCGTGGACGTCGCGCTTGCCGTTGGGACGGACCGGCGCGACGAGCTCGGCAAAACCCCACCGCGCCGCGTTGTCGCGCATCGCGGCGAGCATCTGTCCGGAGATGCCCGTGCCCTGACGGTCGGGTCGGACGGCGATCTCGACCGCGGAGATCGCATCGGGCTCCTCGCCGCCGAGGCTGGCGAGCAGGCCGTTGCGGATCACGCAGTCCCAGCCGTGGTCGGGCAGCACGTCGTCGCCGAGCACGAACGGGATCGAGTACGCGCACGCGACGACCTCGCCTGCCTCGTCCTGCGCGGCGATGACAAATGCTGGGAACCGTGTCTCGACGTTGCCGTAGAACAGTCCGCCGATCGGATCGTGACGCATGAACTCCGGCCACGAGGTGGGCATGCTCCACATGGCCTCGGCGAGGTCGGGCCGATCAGCGAGGACGGAGAACGTGAGCGACACACCGATATCGTGCCCGATGCCGGTAGCCGGGGTCGCGGCATTTTCTTGGCACTCCCGCGCCGACGGTGGCTGTCGCACCGGCTCGAGACGCAGGCTCAGGCACCCACGACGGCAAGCACCCGCTCGCAGTGCGCCACCAGCTCCTCGATCGACTCCGTTCGCTCCGCGGTCCCGTCCGCCGACCAGCTGAGCGCCCGGTCCTCGACGTAGGCCCACCAGGCGTGCACGATCGGCCGGCGCGCCGGGGCCAGGCCCAGCGCGCCCATCACCCGGTCGGTGGAGACCGAGCGCACGGAGTCGTAGACCTCGCTGACGCGCGGGTCGGCGACACCGCTGCCGTGCACCAGCGTGAGGTAGAAGGACCGGCGCCGGTCGATCTGCTCGATCATGGCCGCGACCATGCCGCGCACCTGGTCCGGCCCTGCGGAGGACTCGTCCGGGGCCGTGTTGCGCAGGATGCGCCGGCCGGCCGCCGCGATGCAGGCGAGGTAGAAGTCGGTCTTGGTCGGGAAGTAGTGGAAGAGCAGGCCGCGGGAGATGCCCGCCTCGG
>NZ_JANPEO010000549.1:0-1799 GCF_031422975.1 Nocardioides sp.
CACGCGTGCTCGACGAGGAGACCGGCAAGAGCCGCGTCGCCGGCGACGTGCACCCCGACGTCTGGGACGTCGCGGCCTACGTCAGCCCCAACCCCGGTGGGGTCGGCCCCATGACCCGCGCGATGCTCCTGACCAACCTCGTCGAGGCGGCGGAGCGCGAGGCGGCCGAGCACGAAGCCCACGGCGATCGCGCCCGCGCCGGTCGCCGCTGATCCACGCGCCGAGGCGTCGACCGTGAGGGTCAGATCAGGCCCAGGCCCTTGACCGCGTCGCGCTCCTCGACGAGCTCGGCGACCGAGGCGTCGATCCTCGCCCGCGAGAAGTCGTCGATGTCCAGGCCCTGCACGATCTCCCAGCGACCGTCGCGCACCGTGACGGGGAAGGACGACACGATCCCCTCCGGCACGCCGTAGGACCCGTCCGAGCGCACGGCCATCGAGACCCAGTCGCCCTCGGGCGTGCCCTGCACCCAGGTGCGGGCGTGGTCGACGGTGGCCGAGGCGGCGGATGCCGCGGACGAGGCACCGCGCGCCGCGATGATCGCCGCGCCACGCTTGGCGACGGTCGGGATGAAGGTGTCGGCGAGCCAGTCCTGGTCGCCCACGGCCTCGGCGGCGTTGCGGCCACCGACCTCGGCGTGGAACAGGTCGGGGTACTGCGTCGCGGAGTGGTTGCCCCAGATCGTCATCTTCTTGATCTCGGTGACCGGCACGCCGAGCTTGGCCGCGAGCTGCGAGATCGCGCGGTTGTGGTCGAGGCGGGTCAGTGCGGAGAAGCGCTCGGTGGGGATGTCGGGGGCGTTCGACATCGCGATGAGCGCGTTGGTGTTGGCCGGGTTGCCCGTCACCGTGATGCGCACGTCGTCGGCCGCGACGTCGTTGAGGGCTTTGCCCTGCGGGGCGAAGATGCCGCCGTTGGCCTCGAGCAGGTCACCGCGCTCCATGCCCGGCCCGCGCGGTCGCGCCCCGACCAGGAGCGCGAGGTTGACCCCGTCGAAGACCGTGCTCGCGTCGTCGCCGATCTGCACGCCGGCGAGCGTCGGGAACGCGCAGTCGTCGAGCTCCATCACCACGCCCTCGAGGGCCTTGAGCGCGGGCGTGATCTCGAGCAGGCGCAGCTCGACCGGGGTGTCGGGGCCGAGCAGCGCCCCGCTGGCGATGCGGAACAGGAGGCTGTAGCCGATCTGGCCGGCGGCGCCGGTGACGGCGACCTTGACGGGCGTGCTGCTCACGGTGGTACCCCTTCGTTCGCGAGGACTTCTGGTCGGGTTCGACGCTATCAGCGCGCGCACGTGGCGCCACGGCGGGCGGTGTGGTGAGGTGACGCCTGTGATGAGTGCTGCGCCGAGCGGGCGGGACCTGCGACCCCTGGCGACCGCCCTGGTCACCGCGGCCCTGTCGCTCGGCCTGGTCATCGCCGCCGCGCGCTGGGGCTGGATGGGCCCGGACGTCGGTCGCGGCGACGGCTTCTGCGAGGCAGCACGCCCCGGGTGGATCCGCCAGCCCGCCAACACGTGGAGCAACCTCGGGTTCGTGATCGCGGGCCTCGCCGTCGCCTGGTATGCCGGTGACCGCCTCCGTCTCGGCCTCACCCTGGGTGCCCACCCGGGTCTCGCCACGGCATACGCCGTGCTCGTGGTGCTGCTCGGCCCGGGCAGCATGGCGATGCACGCGACGCAGACCGACCTCGGCGGGCACCTCGACCTGCTGAGCATGTTCCTCGTGTCGGGGTTCGCCCTGTCCTACGCGCTGATGCGCTACCTCGGGCGGGGGCCGACCCTCCTGGCCGTCGTCTTTGCG
>NZ_JANPEO010000550.1:0-8773 GCF_031422975.1 Nocardioides sp.
TCCTCGAAGGGCACGCCGACGGGGAGGTAGAAGAGCGGGTCGTGGGCCGAGGTCTGGTCAGTGACAATGTCGATCGGCGCACCCTGCTCGAGCAGCGCCGGCACCATCTCGGCCGCGTTGCCGAGCACCCCGATGGACAGCGGCTTGCGGGCGTCGCGGGCCTCGATCGCGAGCTCCACCGCGTGCGAGAGCGAGGACGCCTGCACGTCGAGGTATCGGTGCTCGATCCGGCGCTCGATCCGCGACTGATCGCACTCGATGCAGATCGCGACGCCGTCGTTCATGGTGACGGCCAGCGGCTGCGCGCCGCCCATGCCGCCGAGCCCGGCGGTGAGGGTGATGGTCCCGGCGAGGGTGCCCTCGAAGCGGAGGTCGGCGATCGCCGCGAACGTCTCGAAGGTCCCCTGCAGGATGCCCTGGGTGCCGATGTAGATCCACGAACCGGCGGTCATCTGGCCGTACATGGTCAGCCCGAGGTCCTCGAGGCGACGGAACTCCTCCCAGTTGGCCCAGTCGCCGACCAGGTTGGAGTTGGCGATCAGCACGCGCGGCGCCCAGGTGTGGGTGCGCATGACCCCGACCGGCTTGCCGGACTGCACCAGCATCGTCTCGTCGTCCTCGAGGTCGCGCAGGGTCCGGACGAGGGCGTCGTACGCCTCCCAGTTGCGCGCCGCCTTGCCCGTCCCGCCGTAGACGACGAGGTCCTCCGGGCGCTCGGCGTTGGCCGGGTCGAGGTTGTTCATCAGCATCCGCAGCGGTGCCTCGGTCTGCCACGACTTGGCGCTCAGCTCGGTGCCGGTGGCGGCGTGGATGGGCAGGCGCGGGTTGGTGGGGTGGGTCATGCGAGTTCTCCGATCACGGATTCGGCGGCGGCAAGGACCGCGCCGGAGGCGACGAGCGAGACGGCTGCCTCGATCTCGGGGGACAGGTGGCGGTCGGGCCCCGGGCCCTGGATGCCGGCGTCGCGCAGTGCCCGGACCACCGCCGCGGTGGCCGGCGACGGTGTCAGCGGAGCGCGCATGTCGAGCGCGCGGGCGGCGGTGAGCACCTCGATGGCGACGACGCGGGTGAGTCCGTCGACGGATCTGCGCAGCTTGCGGGCGGCCGACCAGCCCATCGAGACGTGGTCCTCCTGCATGGCGCTGGAGGGGATCGAGTCGACCGAGGCCGGGTTGGCGAGGCGCTTGAGCTCGGAGACGATCGCGGCCTGGGTGTACTGCGCGATCATGTGGCCGGAGTCCACGCCGGGGTCGTCGGCGAGGAACGCGTTGAGCCCGTGGCTGCGCGTCTTGTCGAGGAACCGGTCCGTACGCCGCTCGCTGATCGAGGCCACGTCGGCGGCGACGATCGCCAAGAAGTCGAGGACGTAGGCCACCGGGGCGCCGTGGAAGTTGCCGTTGGACTCGACCCGGTCGTCGATCACGACCGGGTTGTCGACGGCCGAGGCCAGCTCGCGACCGGCCACCGCTGCGGCGTACTCGACGGTGTCCCGCGCAGCACCGTGGACCTGCGGCGAGCAGCGCAGCGAGTAGGCGTCCTGGACGCGGTTGCAGTCGCCGGTGCGGTGCGAGGCGACGATCCCGGAGTCGGCCATCAGCGCCATCAGGTTGGCGGCGGAGAGCGCCTGGCCGGGGTGCGGGCGGATCGCCTGCAGCTCGGGGGCGAAGACGCGGTCGGTGCCGAGCTGGCCCTCGACGCTCATCGCGGCGGAGATGTCGGCGGTCTTGAGCAGCATCCGCAGGTCGGCGATCGCCATCACCAGCATGCCGAGCATCCCGTCGGTGCCGTTGATCAGCGCGAGCCCCTCCTTGGCGGCGAGCTCGACCGGGGTGAGGCCGACTGCGGCCAGCGCCTCGGCGGCCGGCATCAGGGTCCCGGAGGAATCTCGCACCGACCCCTCCCCCATCAGCGCGAGGGCGCAGTGGGACAGGGGCGCGAGGTCCCCCGAGCAGCCGAGCGAGCCGTATTCGTGCACCACCGGTGTGATCCCGTGCGTGAGGAGGTCGGCCAGGAGCTGGGCCGTCTCGCGCCGGATGCCGGTGTGACCCGTTGCCAGGGTCGAGAGCCGCAGCAGCATCAACCCGCGCGTCACCTCGCGCTCGACCTCGGGTCCGGAGCCGGCGGCGTGCGAGCGGACCAGTGACTTCTGCAGCTGCGCACGCATCTCGGTCGGGATGTGGCGCGTGGCCAGGGCCCCGAAACCGGTCGAGATGCCGTACGCCGGGGTCGCGGCCGCCGCCAGCTCCTCGACCACCGCCCGGGCCCTGTCGATCGCGACCACGGCCTCCTCGGAGAGCGTGACGGGGGCGCCGTCGCGGGTCACCGCGACGATGTCGGCGAACGAGACGGGGCCGGTGCCGACGGAGACGGGGGTGAGTGCCATGTCGTCATCCAACTCCCGCAGTCGACCGCGCACCACCGTCCTGGTCGCCGACCCGTCTCGAATCCGAGACAACCTGCTCTTGCCGAGCACCGGGCCGGTGGGGGACGGTGGTGCCCGGACCGAGAGGGAAGCGTGATGGCCAAGACCGCACCGCCAGCGGGCGCCGACGACGTCGGCCCCGACGAGACGGCCAGGGACCCGGAGCGCTACACGAAGAAGGGGCGGCTCAGGAGCGGCGTCTACGACGATGAGATGGAGCGGCTGCAGGAGCAGCTCGTGCTGCTGCAGTACTGGATCCAGTCCCAGGGCCTGAAGGTGCTGGTGATCTTCGAGGGCCGCGGATCAGCCGGCAAGGGCGGGGTGATCAAGCGGATCACCGAGCGGACCAGTCCCCGCACGGTGCGAGTGGTCGCCCTGCCCAAGCCGACCGAGCGCCAGCAGACCCAGTGGTACTTCCAGCGCTACGCCGAGCACCTCCCCGCGGCCGGCGAGATGGTCCTGTTCGACCGGTCCTGGTACAACCGCTCGAACGTCGAGTGGGTGATGGGCTACTGCACCGAGGAGGAGCATCAGGAGTTCCTGCGCAGCTGCCCGGAGTTCGAGCGGATGCTGGTCCGGTCCGGGATCACCGTGCTGAAGTACTGGTTCTCGGTGTCCTTCGAGGAGCAGCGCAAGAGGTTCGAGGCCCGCAACGCGCAGCCGATCAAGCGCTGGAAGCTCTCCGCCATGGACCTCGCCGAGCACGAGCACTACGTCCGCTACTCGATGGCCAAGGACACGACGTTCCAGCACACCGACATCAAGCAGGCACCGTGGTACGTCGTGCCCTCCGACGACAAGCTGGCAGCGCGGCTCAACTGCATCAACCACCTCGTCAGCCAGTTCGACTACGTCGACGTCGCCCCCGACGAGATCACGCTGCCGGCGATGCGGCAGACGCCGTACGTCAGGCCACCGATGCACGAACAGACCTTCGTCCCCCAGCTCTTCTGAGACCGGCCCTACTCTGGCGCGCATGAGCCAGGTCCCCGCAGCCACCCGCACCCTGCGCGTGCTGCGCTTCCTGGCCAGCCAGCCCGACCCCGTCGCCCTCGACCGGATCGCGCGGGCCTGCGACCTGCCGCGCAGCACGGCCTACCACCTCGTCAACGCGATGATCGCCGAAGGCTTCGTGGTCCACCTCGAGGACGAGCGGCGCTACGGCCTCGGCGTCGCGGCCTTCGAGGTCGGCAGCGGGTTCGCGCGGCAGGAGCCGCTGCAGCGCATCGCGCGGCGGCCCCTCGCCGCCCTCGTCGACACGACGGGGTACGGCGGTCACCTCGCCGTCCTGCACGGGCGCGACGTGCTCTACGTGCTCGAGGAGCGCGCACCGGGACGCCCACCGCTGGTCACTGACGTGGGCGTGCGCCTGCCCGCGCACCTGACCGCGAGTGGCCGGGCGATCCTGATGGCGCTGCCCAGCAGCCAGGTGCGGGCGCTCTACCCCGACCGGGCGGCGTGCGTGGACCGGCTCGGCACCGGCCCGACGTCGCTCAGCGGGCTCCGGACGGTGCTCAGCGAGGCGCGCCAGCGCGGCTACGCGATCGAGGACGGCGAGGTCTCCGACGGCCTGGCGAGCGTGGCCGCGCCGGTGCTCGACCACAACCAGCACCCGGTGGCCGCCGTCGCGGTGACCTTCGCGCACGGCACCGCGTTCGAGGAGGCGGCGGGCGCCGTACGAACCACCGCGGTCGGGCTGTCCCGGCGGCTGGGCGGGTGAGGTGACGCCAATGTGAGCGGCCGACCACTCACCCTCACGGGGAGCCGGCCGGCCGCCACGCCGGATGATCATACGAGTCAACCATGACTACGAGGTGGCATTGCCACCCGCGGACCCCCCCGGATCCAGGTCTACTCAATCTGCGTCTGATGTGTGCGCCAGACGCATTTCCGAACGTGGGCCAAGAGTCTCAATCGACGCCCCACAGGGCCTACACCGGGCAGCCACGGGTCGGTAACAAGTTTCCGGAGCGACGCGTGTCGCTGACGGCTGCCAGTCGTTGACTCACCAACCAGGAGGTAACGCCGTGGAATCCACTCCGCCCCGATCGACCCGTCGCCAAGGCGCCGCGGTCCTCGTCACGCTCGCCCTCGTGGGCGCTGGACTGGCGCTGAGCGACGAGACATCGGCCCGGACCGGCACCCTGCCGGCCACCCACGACGCGGCCCCGACGTCCACGATCCATCAGGTGGGCGGGGACGGGCATGGTCACGACCACAGCGACTCCGCCACCAAGAACGCCGTCTCCCGCGGTGGAGAGGTGTCTGCGGCCACGCAGGACCCGACCACTGCCCGGCAGGCGCGCGACGCTGCGGCGTACGTCGCCAGCCAGCGCCGCCTCCGCGAGCCGGAGCTGACGACCGTGCGACCGGTCCCCCAGCGCACGGCGGTGCCGGCGACGCGCTACGCGATGGCCGGCGGCTGCTACACCTTGACCGACCGGGGCGAACCCCTCAGGTTCCGCGCCACCACTCTCGGCACCTACCTCCTCATCGACCGCGACCAGCGGTTCCTCGCGGCCGACGGCACGCGCACGACGACACCGTCGCCGGCCACCGAGTGGACCGCGCGCGGCCACGACGGTCGGATGCGCTTCAACTCCGGTGGCACCGCCCTGAGGCTCGACGACCTCGACGCGTTCTCCCTTCGCACGGCCAGCGGTTGCCCGGCGTTCGCCGAGGCCCTGGTCAACGTCAGCGGCCGCCCGCACGCCGGCATCACGCCCTTCCAGGAGGTGCGCGGGTACGTCGACGCGCACACCCACGGGATGGCGTTCGAGTTCCTCGGCGGATCCGTGCACTGCGGCAAGCCGTGGGACAGGTACGGCCCGGCATACGCGCTGGTCGACTGCCCCGACCACAGCGCGACCGGCGGCTACGGCGCGGCGCTCGAGACCGCCCTCGGCGGCAAGCCCGGCCACGACCCGGTCGGCTGGCCCACCTTCAAGGACTGGCCGGCGCCCGAGTCGCTGACCCACGAGGGCACCTACTACAAGTGGCTCGAGCGATCGTGGCGCGGCGGCCAGCGGATCTTCGTCAACCTGCTCGTCGAGAACAACAAGCTCTGCGAGCTCTACCCGCTGAAGAAGAACTCCTGCGACGACATGGACTCGGTGCGCCTCCAGGCCCGGCGGATGTATGAGCTGCAGGACTACATCGACGCCCAGGCGGGCGGTCCGGGGTTGGGCTGGTACCGCATCGTCCGCTCCCCGTGGGAGGCGCGGGAGGTGATCAACGCCGGCAAGCTCGCGGTGGTGATGGGCATCGAGACCAGCGTGCCCTTCGGCTGCACGTTCAAGCGGTTGCCCGGCGGCGACGTCGACGCGTGCGACCCGGCGGGCATCGACCGGCAGCTCGAGGAGATGCACCGGCTCGGCGTGCGCCAGATGGAGCTGGTCAACAAGTTCGACAACGCGCTCTCCGGCATCGCGGGCGACAACGGCACCACCGGAGTCGCGGTCAACGCGGCCAACTTCCTCGAGACCGGCTCGTTCTGGGACATGCGCCACTGCACACCGGCCGACGGCGAGAGTGCGGACCACGCGCAGTTCGCGGCACCCGACATCAGCGCCGGGCAGCAGGACGCCCTCTTCGGTGCCATCGGCCAGCTGAGCGGGCTGCTCAACCTCGCGGCCCTGCCGATCTACGGCCCGCCGATGCACTGCAACACCCGCGGGCTGACCGACCTCGGCACCCACCTCGTCGACCGCCTCGCCGACAAGCACATGCTGATCGACCCCGACCACATGAGCGTCAGGGCCCGCAACACCCTGCTCGACCAGCTCGAGGCGCGGGCCTACTCCGGCGTGCTGTCCAGCCACTCCTGGTCGACGCCCGACGCCTACCCCCGGATCTACCGCCTCGGCGGCTACGTCGCGCCGTACGCCGGAGACTCCACCGGCTTCGTGGCGAAGTGGCGCCGCCACCTGGGCTGGGCCGACAAGCGCTTCTACTTCGGCTTCGGGTACGGCGCCGACATCAACGGCCTCGGCGCCCAGGGCAACCCGCGCGGAGCCGACGCCCCCAGCCCGGTCGCCTATCCGTTCCGCGGACTCGGCGGCGTCCGGATCGACCGGCAGCACGCAGGCGAGCGGGTCTACGACATCAACGTCGACGGGGTCGCGCAGTACGGCGCCTACCCCGACTGGATCGAGGACGCCGCCCACGTCGCCGGCGCCGACGGTGACGCCCTCAAGGACGACATGTGGCGCGGGGCGGAGGCCTACCTGCAGACGTGGGAGCGGGCCGAGGGCATCGCCCCGGACTCGTGCCGCAACCCCGACCTCCGGCGTGCCCGCTCGTCGTTCGTGGAGCTGGCGCGGCCCGGCCTGTCGGTGCGGCAGCTGATGATGCGCGTGGGCCAGCCCTACCAACGGCTGGGCTCGGAGTTCACCTACTGCGTCACCGGCGGCAGGGTCGGCGTCCGTCTCAGCGCCTCGGGCAAGGTCGCCTCCGTCACCTGAGTCTCCCGAACGGGCCCGCGCCGCCGGGTGGTTACCGAGAAGTAGGATCCATCTCACGGCGCCAGCGCTACGCACTCGGCGTACGTAGTCATAGGCTCCGAGCACGACCGCCAAGACCCACGGAGAGCAGTCCTTCATGCAGATCTTTGCCATCGTCGTTTCCCTGGCTTTGACCGTCGGCGCCATCGCGCTGCTGGTGCCCGCCGTGCGCAAGATGCTCGGCGTCATCCGCAGCGGCCAGCCGGCACCGGGTCGCCGAGACAACCCGGCCGGTCGCACGGCGACGATGCTGAAGGAGACCTTCCTCCACACCCGGATGCTGCAGTGGAAATGGGTCGGGATCATGCACTGGTTCGTCTACATGGCGTTCCTGTTCCTCAGCACGGCCGTGCTCGCGGCGTACTTCCAGCTCTTCAAGCCGGACTTCGCCTATCCGGTCATCGGCCACTGGTACCCGTTCGAGTGGTTCATGGAGGTGATCGGGGCGCTGAGCACGGTCGGCATCGTCTTCTTGATCATCTACCGCCAAATGCACCACCCGCGCAGCCTCGGCCGCAAGAGCCGGTTCTTCGGCTCGACCATGTGGCAGGCGTACTTCGTCGAGGCGCTGGCCCTGCTCGAGGGGGCCGCGATCCTGTTCGTCCGCGCCGCGGAGTGGAAGCTCGACACGGAGGCCGGGCGCGCCCACTACCCGTTCTCCTCGATCCTCGGCGACGTGCTCTACCCCGACTCGGTCGGTGCGCTGGAGAACACCATCTACTTCATCGCGATGTTCAAGATCGCGCTCGCGATGGTCTGGCTGATGGTGATCGCCCGCAACATCACGATGGGCATCGCGTGGCACCGCTTCACCGTGTGGTTCAACATCTACTTCAAGCGCGAGTCCGACGGCAGCACCGCGCTGGGCGCGATGAAGCCCCTGACGTCGGGCGGCAAGGCGGTGACGCTCGACGACATCGACGACCTCGACGAGGACTCGATCCTCGGCGTCGGCTCGATCGAGGACTTCTCCTGGAAGGGCATCCTCGACTTCACCACCTGCACCGAGTGCGGCCGCTGCCAGTCGCAGTGCCCCGCCTGGAACACCGAGAAGCCCCTCTCCCCGAAGCTGCTCATCATGGGCCTGCGCGACCACGCCTACGCGAAGGCCGCCGAAGCCGCGGCCGGCGCAGCCGCGTCGGGCACGCCCGAGGGCGGGGTGGCCGTGGCGGAGAAGTCGCTCATCGGCTCCGGCATGGAGGGGAACTGGTTCTACAACCCCGAGGGTGCCGACTACGTCATCGACGAGGACGTCCTGTGGTCGTGCACCTCCTGCGGAGCCTGCGTCCAGCAGTGCCCCGTCGACATCGAGCACGTCGATCACATCATGGACATGCGCCGCTACCAGGTGCTCGTCGAGTCCAACTTCCCGGCCGAGCTCAACGGGCTCTTCAAGGGCCTGGAGAACAAGGGGAACCCCTGGAACATGTCGCCGACGGCGCGCCTGGACTGGGCCAAGGGCCTCGACTTCGACGTCCCGGTCGTGGGCGAGGACCTCGAGTCGCTGGAGTCGGTGGACTGGCTGTTCTGGGTCGGCTGTGCCGGCGCCTACGAGGACCGCGCCAAGAAGACCACCCGCGCCGTCGCCGAGCTCCTCAACATGGCCGGAGTCAGCTTCGGCGTGCTCGGCAACGGTGAGACCTGCACCGGCGACCCGGCCCGGCGCGCGGGCAACGAGTTCGTCTTCCAGGGACTGGCCCAGCAGAACATCGAGACGTTCAAGGAGTTCAAGGTCAAGAAGGTCGTCTCGACCTGCGCGCACTGCTTCAACACGTTGAAGAACGAGTACAAGGACTTCGGCATCGAGCTCGAGGTCGTGCACCACACGCAACTGCTCAACCGCCTCGTG
>NZ_JANPEO010000551.1:0-2000 GCF_031422975.1 Nocardioides sp.
GGTAGAACGGGTAGTTCCACGGCATGATCCCCAGCAATGGCCCGATCGGGAGCCTCTGGACCATCGCCTTGCCACCGGAGAACGTCTTGATCGGCTGGTCTGCCGCGAGGCCTGGGCCCTCGGTCGCGAAGTAGTCGAAGATCTCGCCGCAGAACTTCGCCTCACCGCGAGCATCGCCGAGCGGCTTGCCCATCTCCTCGGTCGCGATCGCGGCCAGCTCCGCCCGTCGCTCGACGAAGAGTTCGCCGATCCTCGTGACCGTCCTCGCCCGCTCCGCGATCGGCACGTCACGCCAGACGCCGTACGCCGCGTGCACGGCAGCGAGCGCCGACTCGATCTCCTGATCCGTCGCGTGCTCGAAGGTCTCGACGACCTTGCCCGTCGCCGGGTTGACCACCTGATAGATCGGCCCTGATGTCGTGGCGTCGCTCATGATGTCCTCTCCTGGTCGTGCGTTCTGTGTTGTCATGTCAAACCTAGCCCCGCCACCGATGCGGGCGCGCAAGGTGTAAATGAGGAGCATTTACCCGCCTCAGCTGTGGTCACAATGTGGCCCTCAGGCGTCTTTGCAGGATGCGGCCGAGTGGTGGGGATGGGTCGCCACGCGGCCAATGAACCCATCGACCACTCGGTGAAGCCGCGATCGACGCGCTCCACGCCCACCTGCCGCGATTCTGCGGCTCCTCACGGCCTCGCTACCTTCTGAGCGGCTGATCCAGGGGCAGATCGGTCTTCTTAAACAGCGCCACGCATTCGACGTGGTGCGTCATCGGGAACACGTCGAAGGCCCGCAACTGCTCCAGCCGATAGCCGTGCTCGGCGAAGATGGCGACGTCGCGCGCGAGGGCGGCCGGGTCGCAGGCGACGTAGGCGACGGCACGCGGTGCACGATCCACGACCTGCGCCACCACGGCACGCTTGGCGCCCTCGCGCGGCGGGTCGAGGACGACGAGGTCGAACGGCTCGTCGTACGCCGCAGCGAGCACCTTCTCGACCGGGCCGCACTCGGCGACGGCGCCCCGGTGGGAGGCGAGGTTCTGCTTCGCGTGACCAGACGCCGCGCGGTCCCCCTCGATCGCGACCACGCGTGTGCCGTCGCCCACAGCGTCGGCCAGGAAGCGGGCGAACAGGCCGACGCCGGCATAGAGGTCGAGGACCCGCTCCCCGGGCTGCGGGTCCAGCATGGACATCACGGTGGACACCAACGTCGAGGGCGCGCCCGGATGCACCTGCCAGAACCCGTCGGCCTCGACCGCGAAGTCGTGGTCTGCCACCGTCTCGGTGAGCGTCAGTCCGCGAGTCGGTTCGCGCGCGTCACGGGTGGCGATCAGGCAGTCGTCGACAGGGACCACCCGGCGCGAGCGGTGGGCACGCAGTCCGCGCTGCCCGTCGGGGGTGTGCGCCCATTGCATCCGGGTGCGCCAGCGCAGCCCGTCGAGATCGCCGGGCACCGCCTCGACGCTCACCTCGACATCGAGCCCGGCAAGCCTGCGCAACTGCTCGGCGACCACGGCGCCCTTGAGGTCGCGCTGCGCCGACAGCGAGGCGTGCTGGAAGTCGCAGCCTCCGCACAGACCCGGGCCGGCCACGGGGCACGGCGCCGGCACCCGATCAGGTGACGGGGAGAGCACGGCGATCGCGTCACCACGCCAGAACCGGTCGCCGTCCGTGCCCTCGGTGATCTCCACCACCACCTGTTCGCCGGGCAGGCAGTGCCGGGTGAACACGACGCGGGACTCCGGCTCCGGCAGGCGGACGATGCAGTGGCCGCCGTGCGCCACCGGGCCGACGAGCGCCTCGAAGCGCTCTCCGACGCGCGAGTGCCCGCGTGCCGAGCGGGCCCGGGGGCGACGGCTCACGGGTCGATCTGCCGGTCGTCGTCGACCTCGCTGGTGTCGCGCAGGACCCGGCCGCGACGCAGGTCGCCGGCCTGGACGCGCTGGTCCTCGCGTGAGCCGCGCTCCTCGGCGATCGTGGAGGACCGCAACTGGTAGGGCACG
>NZ_JANPEO010000552.1:0-13991 GCF_031422975.1 Nocardioides sp.
GCTCACCCTTGGTGCCGCTCGCGCCGGCCAGCTTGGTGGCCTCGTTCACGAGCGTGTGCAGCTGGGGGTACTTCTCGAAGTGCGGAGGCTTGAAGTAGTCGGTCCACAGCACCCACAGGTGGTGCTTGACGAGCTCCGAGCGCTGCTCCTTGATCAGGATCGCGCGGGTGCGGAAGTCGGGGTCGTCGTTGTCGGCGACCTTGGCGATGATGCCCTTGATGGACTCGGCCTCGATGCGGGCCTGGGCGGGGTCGTACACGCCGCACGGCAGGTCGCAGTGGGCCGAGACGTCGATGGTGGGCGCGAAGAGCTGGAACATCGCAGTCCTCTCAGATAGGGGAGATCTCTCGTTCGCTGCGACACTACTCCGCGTGAAGAGGCCGATGCAGCGGGGTCCTGCGTGCCTGCTCGGGCGGTATGGCATGGCCGTCGTCCACGGTCGATCGATGGCACCGACGCTGGCCGACGGCGACCGGCTGCTGGTGTCGTACGCCGCAGCGCCGGCCGCAGGCGACGTCGTTCTGGCGCGGTTCGCGGACGGCACGCTCGCCGTCAAGCGCGCCGTGGAGCCGCGGTTGACGCGGTCCGGCGACCGCGGCTGGTGGCTGCTGAGCGACAACACGACGAGGGCGTCGACTCCCGCCACCGGGGCCCGGTGGAGAACGAGTCCGTGCTGGCCGTCGTCCGACTGCGACTGTGGCCTTCCCCACGCCTGGTGTGATGCGGATGGGACGGCCCGGGTCGCGTGGGTGAGCTGTGGAAGGATCGGGGCATGGAACCGGAGTCGCACCCCTTCGCCGGTGACCCGGTCTTCGACCTGCATCTCGGCGGCAAGATGGAGACGGTCTCGACGGTCGCGCTGACCGGTCGAGACGAGTTGTCACTGGCCTACACGCCCGGCGTCGCGCGCGTCTGCGAAGCGATCGCTGCTGACCCGAGCATGACCCGCCACTACACCTGGGTGCCCAACACCGTCGCCATCGTCACTGACGGCACGGCGGTCCTGGGGCTGGGCGACATCGGCCCGGCCGCGGCCATGCCGGTGATGGAGGGCAAGGCGGTCCTGTTCAAGCAGTTCGGTGGCGTCGACGCCGTGCCGATCTGCCTGGCGACCACCGACGTGGAGGAGATCATCGAGACCGTCGAGCGGCTCGCCCCCAGCTTCGGCGGGATCAACCTCGAGGACATCTCCGCACCCCGCTGCTTCGAGATCGAGGAGCGGCTCAAGGCCAGCCTCGACATCCCGGTGTTCCATGACGACCAGCACGGCACCGCGGTCGTTGCCCTGGCTGCGCTCACCAACGCCCTGCGCCTGACCGGGCGCACCCCCGAGGGCACCCGCGTCGTGATCTCCGGGGCTGGTGCGGCGGGCGTCGCGGTCGCCCGCATCCTGCTCGGCGCCGGCGTGCGCGACCTCGTCGTGATCGACCGCCAGGGCGTGCTCAGCTCCGTGCGCTCGGACCTCACCCCGGTCAAGGCCGCGCTCGCGAAGGACACGGCCGACAACTTCGGGCGCAGCGGCACCCTGGCCGACGCGATGGCCGGCGCCGACGTCTACATCGGTGTCTCCGGTGGCACCGTGCCCGAGGAGATCGTGGCGTCGATGGCGCCCGACGCGATCATCTTCGGCCTGGCCAACCCGACCCCCGAGGTGCACCCCGATGTGGCCCACAAGTACGCCCGCGTCGTCGCCACCGGTCGCTCGGACTTCCCCAACCAGATCAACAACGTGCTGGCCTTCCCGGGGATCTTCCGCGGTGCCTTCGACGTGCACGCGACCGCGATCACCGAGAACATGAAGCTCGCCGCCGCGACGGCGCTCGCCGACCTCGTCGGCGACGACCTGGCCGAGGACCTCATCATCTCATCGCCCTTCGACCCGCGGGTGCCGGGCGCCGTACGCCAGGCCGTGGCCGAGGCCGCCCGCCGCGACGGCGTCGCACGGCTGTGACCACCTCGCTCCTGGCCTGACCGTCATGGAGAAGTGGGAGTCGGACGTCCAGGCCGAGCTGGAGCGCCGACGGGCAGCTCGGCGTCGTGCAGCGGTCCCGGATGGCGCCGGGACATCGAGGGCGCCAGAGGCCCGTCGAGTCCTGGCCGCTCGAGGGCATCCCGGCCGCCGGGGCGCTTCGATCGACCGCTGACGACATGCTGCGCTTCCTGTCCGTCCAGCTGATCACGACGCGACCGAGCTGGCCGACGCGATCCGGCTCACGCACGTGATTCGAGAGGACCCCAAGCTCACCATCGGCCTCGGCTGGCTGCGGCTGGACAAGCCGCGCCTGCTCGGCGGGTGAGTAGCGCCGACTCGGCGGGTGAGTAGCGCCGACTCGGCGGGTGGTTGGCGCCGACTCGGCGGGTGACGCGGGAGTCGGACGGCCCCTTCGCTAGCGTGGGCGACATGTTCGCCGTCTACGCCGATGCCTTCGCCTCCGACGACCCGCTGTCCGGCCTCGTGGTCGGTGAGCGCCCCGACCCCACGCCGCCCGACGGCTGGACGACGGTCACGGTCAAGGCCGCCAGCCTCAACCATCACGATCTGTGGTCATTGCGAGGCGTCGGCCTCAAGCAGGAGGCGCTGCCGATGATCCTCGGCTGCGACGCGGCCGGGCTCGACGAGGACGGCAACGAGGTCGTCGTGCACGCGGTCATCAGCGACCCCACCTGGAGCGGCGACGAGACCTTCGACCCGAAGCGGTCGCTGCTCTCCGAGCGGCACCAGGGCACGTTCGCCGACAAGGTCGTGGTGCCGCGGGCCAACGTCATCGCCAAGCCGGCCTCGATGAGCTTCGAGGAGGCCGCGTGCCTGCCGACGGCATGGCTGACGGCCTACCGGATGCTCTTCACCCAGGGCGGGCTGAAGGCCGGCGACACCGTGCTGGTGCAGGGTGCCGGCGGAGGAGTCGCCACCGCCCTGATCACGCTGGCGCGCGCCGGCGGGCTCAGGGTGCTGGCCACCAGCCGTGACGAGGGCAAGCGGGCCCGGGCCCTGGAGATCGGCGCCCACGAGGTGTTCGAGTCCGGTGCCCGGTTGCCGGTCAAGGTCGATGCGGCGATGGAGACCGTCGGCCGCGCGACCTGGTCGCACTCGGTGCGATCGCTGCGCCCCGGCGGCAAGATCGTCATCAGCGGGACCACGAGCGGACCGAAGCTCGACGACGCAGAGCTGACCCGCATCTTCTTCCTGCAGCTGCAGGTGATCGGCTCCACCATGGGCACCCGCGGCGAGCTGGCGTCGCTGGTCAACCTGCTCGATGCGACCGGCACCCGGCCGCTGATCGACCGCATCCTGCCGATGGAGCAGGCCCCTGAGGGCTTTGCCGCCATGGCCGAGGGCGACGTCTTCGGCAAGATCGTGCTGACCCGATGAACGTCGGTCGATGAGGACCCATGTCCTGACCGGGGCCACGTCCGGCATCGGCGCGGCGCTGGGCCGTGCGCTGGCCGAGCGGGGCGATCGGCTCGTGCTGCTGGCGCGGAGCGAGACGACTGCGGCGGCCCTGGCGCTCGACTTCCCGCAGGCGCAGGTGCTCTTGGTGGACCTGGCCGATCCCGGCACCCTCAACGGCCTCGGTCGCCAGGTCGAAGGCCGGGTGGACTCGCTGCTGCAGGTCGCAGGCGTGGTCGAGCTGGCCCCCGTGTCACGGCTGCGGCTCCATGACTGGCAGGAGCAGCTCGCGGTCAACCTCACGTCGCCGGCGGTGTTGACCCGGGAGTTCCTGCCGCACCTGCGGGAGAGCCGGGGGATCGTGGTCTTCGTGAACTCGTCGGCCGGCCTGACGGCGAACGCGGAGTGGTCGGCCTACGCCGCGTCCAAGTTCGGACTCCGCACGCTGGCCGATGCGCTGCGCGCCGAGGAGGTCGAGCACGGCGTCCGCGTGACCACGATCTATCCGAGCCGGACCGCCACCCCGATGCAGCAGAAGGTGCACGAGCAGGAGGGGCGCACCTACGACGCCTCGCGATGGATCAGCCCGGAGACGGTGGTCTCGACGGTGCTGCACGTGCTGGACCTGCCGGTGGATGCGACGATCCCTGACCTCACGGTGCGTCCGGTCGTGCCGCGCCCCGGCACCTGAGGCTCAGTCGGCGCTCTCGAGGACGAAGATGCGCACGTCGCGACCGGTGATGCGCTGCTGGTACTTCTCGTAGCCGCCGTAGATGCCGGCCGCGCGAGCCATCACCCGGGCGCGCTCGGCCGGCGTGGCCGGTCTGGCGGTGACGGCGGCCGTGACGTCGCGATAGCGCACCGCTGCGCGCGGCTCGGACTCGAGATTGAGCACCCACGCCGGCGTCTTCGGCTGGCCGAAGTTGGTGCCGAGAAGGGCCAGGTCGTCGCCCATCGGGATGGAGATCAGGTGGCTGGTGCGCGGCTGGCCCGACTTGCGGCCCGTGGTCGTCAGGTCGAGGACGGGCAGGCCGGCCAGCAGCCCCGGCGCGGAGTGCTTGCCACCGGTCAGCCGCAGGACGGCCTCGTCGAGGTGGCGCAGGAACTTCGAGAACAGCCATGCGCCCGGTCGGGTCGAGGAGAAGCTCTGCACCAGGCGCTGGAACGCGTTTGCGTCGCGGTGGCCGTAATTCAGGTCGGCGGAGAGGCTCATGGGGCGAGATTGCCACAGGCTCAGCGCCGTGACCGCCAATTGAGTGCTCCGACCATCAGCATCCGCAGCTGGGTGCGCGTCTCGGCCAGGATCCGCGCCTCCGCGGCGGGTTCCTCGATCAGGCGCTCGGCCGTGGTGACCACGAACGACACGATGAGGTCGGCGAGCAGGTTGAGGTGCTCGGTGGAGAATGCCCGGCCGCCCGGGACCCGCGCGACGTCGGTGGCCAGTTCGCGGGTGATCAGCTCGATCTCGTGCCGGATCGCCTCGCGCACCCGCGGGGGACCGGCTGCCCGCTCGCGCGCGATGAACGCGTAGTGCGCGCGGTGGGCGCGCACATGGTCGGCCAGCACGGGCAGGGAGCCGTCGATGTAGTCCTGGAACTGCGGGGAGCGGAGCCAGACGTCGCGCAGCAGTCCCCGCAGCGACTCGAAGCTCTCGTCGACCAGCGCCAGGCCCAGTGACTCGACGGAGTCGAAGTGACGGTAGAAGGCGGTGGGCACGATGCCGACCTCCTTGGCGACCTGCCGCAGCGAGATGGCCACCAGGCTGGAGTCGTCGGTCAGCGCGAGGGCGGCGTCCAGGATCGCGCGGCGGGTGCGTTGCTTGCGCTCGCTGCGGGTCTCGATCACCTCGCCCAGCGCTCCAGTCATGATCGCGATCGTAGACCAGGGTGGTGAGTGGACGACTGTGCACGGGGTGCTGTAGATCACGCCCGGTCCATGTTGACCGCGAGCGCGCAATCCCGGCAGACTTTGGGTGAACATACGTTCACTCAAACTTCGGAAGGAGCCTCCCCATGGCACTCGTCACGACGCTGTTGAGGTCGAGGACTGCCGCCGCGCTCGCCTCGCCGCACGGCGTCGACCACTACCTCGAGCGGCTCAACCCCATGTGGGCCGCGCACGACGTGCGGGCCCGCGTGGTCGCCGTCCTCCGTGAGACCGACACCCCGGGCGCCTGTGTCGCCACCGTCACCCTGCAGCCCACCGGCACCTGGCGAGGGCACCGGGCCGGGCAGTACGTCCAGGTCGGCGTCGACCTGCCGGGCGCCGCCCGCCGGCTGACCCGCTGCTTCTCCATCTCCTCGGCAGCCTCGTTGCCCGGGGAGCAGATCACCCTGACCATCCGTGCGCGCGCTGAGGGACAGGTCAGCAAGTTCCTGGTCCATGACGCGCGTCCGGGGCAGATGGTGCACCTGAGCCAGGCGGGCGGGGACTTCACCCTCCATGAGAGCGCGGCCACGCCGACCAACAACCGGTTGCTCTTCATCACCGGCGGGTCGGGCATCACGCCGGCCATGTCCATCGTGCGCACCCTGTTGAGGGACGGGTACGCCGACCGCGCCAACCGCAAGGTCACCTTCCTGCACTTCGCGCGCAGCGGAGCCGACCAGATCTACGCCGCCGAGCTGGCCGAGATCGCGGCCGCCGACAACCAGGTCGACGTGCACCTGCGGCACGGTGGCCAGAGGTTCAACGAGCTCGAGCTCGGTGGCCTGGTGCCCGGCTTCCGCGACACCGACACCTGGGTCTGCGGCCCGGAAGGGCTGGTCGAGCTCGTCATCGATGCCTACGCCGGCTCCGACCGCCTACGCGTCGAGCTCTTCAAGGCGCCGCTCGGGCCACGCACGACCGACGAGGACGCCGGCTCCGCCGAGGGTGACGTCAGCTTCACCCGCTCCGGCGTCGCGGGCGCCAACACCGGTGCTCCGCTGCTCGAGCAGGCCGAGGCGCTCGGCCTGACCCCGGAGTTCGGCTGCCGGATGGGCATCTGCTTCAGCTGCACCGCCCGCAAGACGGGCGGCACCGTCCGCAACATCATGACGGGCGAGGAATCCTCCGGGCCCGACGAAGACATCCGCATCTGCGTGAGCGCGCCCGCCGGCGACTGCTCCGTGGACCTGTGAAGGGAGTCGCATGACCACCACCCTGACCCGTGACCAGCTGGACGAGTTCGGCCGCGAGCTCGACGCCATCCGCCAACGCGTGATCGCCGACCTTGGCGAGGAGGATGCGGCGTACATCCGTGGCGTCGTCAAGCGCCAGCAGCAGTTCGAGGTCGCCGGCCGTGCGCTGTTCTACCTGCCGCCGGCCTGGCCGCTCGCGGTCGCGGCGCTGTCGGTCTCCAAGATCTTGGAGAACATGGAGATAGGCCACAACGTGATGCACGGCCAGTACGACTGGCTGGGCGACCCCAAGCTGAACTCGCGCATCTACGACTGGGACAACGTGTGCCCGGGCGAGCAGTGGAAGTACAGCCACAACTACATCCACCACACGTTCACCAACGTGCTCGGCAAGGACCGCGACATCGGCTACGGCATCCTCCGCATGGACGAGGACCAGCCGTGGCACCCCTACTACCTCGGCAACCCGGTCTACGCGCTCGGCCTGATGCTGTTCTTCGAGTGGGGCGTCGCCATGCACGACCTCGAGGTCGAGAACCTCGTCAAGGGCACCCGCGACTGGGAGCAGAACAAGTCCCTGCACGCCGGCATCATGCGCAAGGTGCGGCGCCAGGCGCTCAAGGACTACGTGCTGTTCCCCGCACTGACCGGACCGCTGTTCCCGCTCACCCTGGCCGGCAACGCGACCGCCAACCTGATCCGCAACGTGTGGGCCTTCAACATCATCTTCTGCGGCCACTTCCCGGCGGGGGTGGCCACCTTCACCGAGGAGGAGTGCCTCGACGTCGATGGGCCAAACGGTCCCGAGGAGTCGCGCGGACACTGGTACTACCGGCAGCTGCTCGGCTCGGCCAACATCGAGGGCAGCCCCCTGTTCCACCTCATGAGCGGCAACCTCAGCCACCAGATCGAGCACCACCTCTTCCCCGACATCCCGGCCCGGCGCTACCCCGAGATCGCCGTCGAGGTCCGCGAGATCTGCGAGCGCTACGGCCTGGCGTACAACACCGGTTCGCTGAGCAAGCAGCTCTTCAGCGTCGCACGGAAGATCTGCACGATGGCGCTACCGACCCGCGCCACGTCTCACGAGACGACCTCGGTTGCCGAGCCTGCGATCGCCGCGTGACACTGGCGTCATGACCCGGCTGAGCAAGAACGAGATCCGCAAGGACGCTGTCCAGGACACCGTCGCGGCCGCCGCGACCGCGGTCGGGCAGGTGACCACGATCATCACCGGGGCCGTCAAGGACGTCGCCGGCTCCATCGGTGGCTTTGCCACTGAGGTCTTCGAGATCCGCGAGTCGGCGAAGAAGGCTCACGACGACGACGCCTGAGGACTGAGCGCTGCTCAGTCCTCGGGGTCGTCCAGGCGCGCCAACCAGGTGGCGAACCGCTCGATCGGCGTCTCGAACTCGGGGAACGTGTCGACGAACACCTGCAGCTGCTCAGCGAGCCAGGCCAGGGTGACTTCCTCGTCACCCCTGCGCTTGTCGAGCTCCTCGAGACCCCGGTCCGTGAAGTACATCGGTGCCTGAGACCCTCAGTAGTCGCGGGCCGGGGAAGCCGCCGGGGACGCGAACGCCGAGTCGAGGAGCGACTTCTGCTCCTCGGTGTGACGCTTGATCGTGCCCACGGACGGCGATGCGGACTCCGGACGCGTCACCGGCTCGACGGTGAGGTCGAGGCTGGGCCACACGTTGAGCTGGTAGTGCGGCCACGGACCCATGTTGACCGGCTCGTCCTGCACCCAGCGGATCGCCTTCAGGTGGGGGTACCTGGCGATCTCGGCGCGGATCTCGTCGACCGGGCGCGGGTACAGGCTCTCGATACGGCCGATGGCGAAGCTCTCGCCGCTCTCGCGCTTGGCCCGCTCCACCATCAGGTCCCAGGTCACGCGACCTGAGCAGAGCAGCAGCGTCTCGACCTTCGCGGGGTCGGCGGTCTCGTCGCCGATGAAGGGACGGAACGTCGTGTCGCCGGTGAAGTCGTCGGGCTGCGAGGCCGCCTCCTTGCGCTTGAGCATCGACTTGGGTGTGAAGACGATCAGCGGGCGGTGCTCCTCACCCAGCGAGTGCCGGCGGAGCAGGTGGAAGTACGACGCCGGCGTCGAGGGCTGCGCGACGACCATGGCGTCTTCTGCGCACATCGTCAGGAAGCGCTCGATCCGGGCCGAGCTGTGGTCGGGACCCTGGCCCTCGTAGCCGTGCGGGAGCAGCACCACGACGCCGGACTGCTGGCGCCACTTGGTCTGACCGGCGGAGATGAACTCGTCGATCACTGTCTGTGCGCCGTTGACGAAGTCACCGAACTGGGCCTCCCACAGCACCAGTGCATCGGGACGCGCCACCGAGTAGCCGTACTCGAAGCCGAGCGCGGCGTATTCGGAGAGCAGCGAGTCGTAGACGTGGAACTTGGCCTGGTCCTCCGTGAGGTTGGTCAGCGGGGTCCACTCATCGGCGTTGTTGCGGTCGATGATGGTGGCGAAGCGCGAGACGAAGGTGCCGCGACGCGAGTCCTGACCGGCCAGCCGCACCGGCCGTCCGTTCATCAGCAGCGAGCCGAAGGCGAGGATCTCGCCGGTGCCCCAGTCGATCGGGCCGCTGGTGATCGCGGTCGAGCGGCGCTGGAGCTGCGGCATCACCTTGGGGTGGACCGTGAAGCCCTCCGGCGGCGTGACGTAGGCGTCCGCGATCCGCTTGAGGACCTCCGGGGGGACTGCCGTGGTGAACTCGCCGGCCGGCTTGTCCGGATAGTCGGGGACCGTGGTCCACTCCGAGACCGCGTCGTTGCTTGCCTCGCGGACCTCGGTGAACACCCGCTCCAGCTGCAGCTGGTAGTCCTTGAGGACCTGCTCGGCCTCCTCGACGGTGATGTCGCCACGGCCGATGAGGGACTCGGTGTAGAGCTTGCGCACCGAGCGCTTCTGCTCGATCAGGTCATACATGAGCGGCTGGGTGTACGACGGGTCGTCACCCTCGTTGTGTCCGCGGCGGCGGTAGCAGACGAGGTCGATGACGACGTCCTTCTTGAACGCCTGACGGTATTCGAAGGCGAGCCGGGCGACGCGGATGCACGCCTCCGGGTCGTCACCGTTGACGTGGAAGATCGGCGCCTGCACCATGCGTGCGACGTCGGTGCAGTAGAGCGACGAGCGGGAGGATCCCGGCGAGGTGGTGAACCCGACCTGGTTGTTGACGACGACATGGATGGTGCCGCCGGTGCGGTAGCCGCGCAGCTGCGACAGGTTGAGCGTCTCAGCGACGACCCCCTGGCCGGCGAACGCCGCGTCGCCGTGGACGAGCAGCGGCAGCACGGGGTAGTCGGCGCCCTTGTTCAAGACGTCCTGCTTGGCGCGGGCGATGCCCTCCAGGACGGGGTCGACAGCCTCGAGGTGCGAGGGATTGGCCGCGACGGAGACCTTGATCGTGTCTCCGCGCCCGGACAGGAAGATGCCCTCGGCGCCGAGGTGGTACTTCACGTCACCGGAGCCCTGGACCGTGCGCGGGTCGATGTTGCCCTCGAACTCGCGGAAGATCTGGCTGTACTTCTTGCCCACGATGTTGGCCAGGACGTTGAGCCGGCCGCGGTGGGCCATCCCGATCGTGACCTCGTCGAGGCCGACCTCGGCGGCGGCCTCACAGATCTCGTCGAGGACGGGGATGGTGGTCTCGCCACCCTCCAGGCTGAAGCGCTTCTGGCCGACGAACTTGGTCTGCAGGAAGGTCTCGAAGGCCTCGGCCTGGTTGAGCTTGAGCATGATCCGGAGCTGCTCCTCACGGGGCGGCTTGGTGTGCGGCTGCTCGACCCGCTCCTGGATCCACCGGCGCTGCTCGGGATCCATGATGTGCATGTACTCGATGCCGACGGTGCGGCAGTAGGAATCGCGCAGGATCCCCAGCACGCTGCGCAGCTTCATGAAGCTGCGAGCGCCACCGAACTCGCCGGTGGCGAACTCGCGGTCGAGATCCCACAGCGTCAGCCCGTGCTCCTCGACCTCCAGGTCGGGGTGGCTGCGCTGCTTGTACTCCAGCGGGTCGGTGTCGGCCATCAGGTGTCCGCGCACGCGGTAGGAGTGGATCAGCTCGAGGATGCGGGCCTGCTTGCTGACGTCCTCGTCGTGGCTGGCCGAGACGTCCTGGGCCCAGCGGATGGGCTCGTAGGGGATCCGCAACGCGCGGAAGATCTCGTCGTAGAAGCCGGCGTCGCCGAGGAGCAGCTGGTGCACGGCACGCAGGAACTCGCCGGACTGCGCACCCTGGATGACGCGGTGGTCGTAGGTGGACGTCATGGTCATGATCCGCGAGACGGCGTTGCGGGTGAGGGTCTCCTCGGACGCGCCCTGGAACTCCGGCGGGAAGTCCATCGAGCCGACGCCGATGATCGCTGCCTGCCCCTGCATCAGCCGGGGCACGGAGTTGTTGGTGCCGAGACCGCCGACGTTGGTGAGGCTGACCGTCGTGCCGGAGTAGTCCTCCATCGTCAGCTTGTTGTCCTTGGCCTTGCGCACGACCTCCTCGTAGGCCGTCCAGAACTGGGCGAAGTCCATGGACTCGCAGCCCTTGATCGACGGGGCCACCAGCTGGCGCGTGCCGTCCGCCTTCTGCTGGTCGATGGCCAGGCCGAGGTTGATGTGGGCCGGCGTGACCATCGTCGGCTTGCCGTCGACCTCGGCGAAGGTGTTGTTCAGGGCCGGCTGGGTCTTGATGGCCTTGACGATCGCGTAGCCGATGAGGTGCGTGAAGGAGACCTTGCCGCCGCGCGCTCGCTTGAGGTGGTTGTTGATGACGATGCGGTTGTCCCACAGCAGCTTGACCGGGATGTTGCGCACGCTCGTGGCGGTCGGCACGGAGAGCGAGAGGTCCATGTTCTTGGCGGTCGCGGCGGCGATCCCGCGCAGCACGGTGTGCTTCGGCTCCTCGCTCGCACGAGCCGGCGCGGCCGGCTTGGGGTCCTTGGCGACCGGCGTCGTCGTGCCCGCAGCGGGCTCGGCGGCGGCAGCGATGGGCCGCGGCTTCGCCTGGGCGGCCGGAGCAGGAGCAGGAGCAGGCGTCGGGGTCGGGGCAGGCGCAGCGGCCGCGGGCTTGGCCGCGGCGGGCGCGCTCGTGGTGGCCGTGGCGACGTGTCCATTGGTCGAGAAATAGGCGGCCCACTCCGGTGTGACGCTGCCCGGATCCGCGGAGTACTGCTCACGCATCTCGTCCACGAGCCACTCGTTGGCTCCGAGGTCGGAGGACGGTGCGACGGCAGAGTTGCCGGACTGATCGGTGGGGGACTGCGGCACGGCTTGCTTCGCCTCTTCCTGATAGGCACGACTGGGATCTGGGATCGGTTCTCAAGGCTAGTCGCACACGCGCACAAATGCAGGGCCGGAGGGGGTGTTTGGGGCAAGGTGTCATCAGCACCACATGCACCTCTGGCACCAGATGCGCCACTACTGGAGAACCAATGCGAACTGTCCTCCCGGGTCGACCCCCACGGGCCCGGGGCCTGGCCGGCACCCTGCTGCTGAGCCTCGCCCTGATCATCAGCGCGGTCCTGTCCGGATGCAGCGACGAGTCGCGCCCCTCGACACGTCGCACCGCAACCCACGTCGTCGTCACCACGCCCGCCGAGCTGGCGACCACCGCCGAGATCGGCCGGATCGTCGGCCGGCTTCCCGGCACCCGCCGCAAGTCCGTGCGCAAGGAGGTCACCAGGGTCGTCGATCGTTGGTGGGAGGCCGCCTACCTGTCGACTGATCGCGCCTCGGCCGGCCTCTCCGGGGCCTTCCCCGGGTTCACTGCGGGTGCCCGCAGGCGGGCGACGTACGACCGGGAGCTGATGACCAACGCGGATCTCGCCGCCGACTCGCTCACGCCGCTGATGCGCAAGGTGCGGCTGGACCTGCTCGCGGTCAACGCTCGCGCCCGATCGGTGACCGCCCGCTTCGATCTCCGCGTCCGCACCACCGGTGAGCGTACCCGCCGCCTCCAGGTGCGCGGGCGACTCTTCCTCACGCGCAGCGCCAGGGGCTGGCAGGTCTTCGGCTATGACGTCTCGAAGGGGTGGCTGTGATGTCTCGCCCGACCGGGGGGCTCGCCCGCGCCCTGCGACTGGGCGTGCTCGCCATCGTCTTGATGGGGGCGGCGGTCGTCGTACCCGACTCGAGCGTGCAGCCCGCCGATGTCGAGCTCGTGCGCATCAAGCGCGCCGGCGGTGTCTCCGTGGGACCGGACGTGATCTGGATCCTCGCCGTCGGTTCGGACGCGCGGCCGGGGGAGGACATGCTGCACAGTCGCGGCGATGCGCTCCAGCTGGTGGGGATCAACACGAAGACCGACGCGGCCACGGCGATCGGGGTGCCGCGCGACTCCTGGGTCGCGATCCCCGGCCACGGGATGGAGAAGATCAACGCGGCTCTCTACTTCGGCGGACCCTCGGCGATGGCCGGTGCCATGGCCAAGCTGACCGGCGTCAGCCCCGACTACGTGATGGTCACGCGGTTCCCGTTCTTCGAGAACATGATCGACGACATCGGCGGCATCGAGGTGCGCAACCCACGCGCCTTCACCGACCCCTACCTCAAGCGGGACGGTTTCAAGTCCGGTCGGATCCATCTCGGAGGCTACGACGCGATGGCCTTCTCGCGCATCCGCAAGTCGTTGCCGGGCGGCGACTTCGACCGCTCGGCCAACCAGCAGCGGACGCTGCGCGGCATCCATGCCCGCATCCGCTCGCAGGCCGACCGACCCGGCTTCATCGAGCGTGGCGTGATGACCGTGCTCAAGCACCTGTCGACCGACCTCGGCCCGGCCGAGCTCTACGAGCTGGCGCAGGCGGTCGCCCAGGTCGAACCCGGCAAGATCACGACGTGTGTGATCGGTGGCCGGATCGGCGCGGTCGGTGGTCAGAGCGTGGTCTTTCCCGACGTGGCGCAGGCCCGGCGGCTCGGCAGTGCCGCCAGGGCCGATGCCACGTTGAAGGGCTGCTGACCCGGCCTCGTCAGCGGGGGTATCAGCGGGGGTAGATGTGGCCGTCGGCCAGCGCGAGGTCGAGCACGACCGCATCGGCGAACAGCTGCACCCGCAGGCCGATCGACTTGGCGCCGTACTTGCTGTCCACGACGAGCTGGCGCTGGATCAGTCCGGCACCACCGGGCAGCTCGACGGTCTGACCGACGCCGGGTACGGCGATGGGCTGCCCCTGGAAGGTGATCGAGCCGATGCTCGAGGCGACCGTCGACCGTACGGTCCTGCCCTCCTTGCCGCGCATCGCGACCCTGCTGAAGACATCGTTGATCTCGAGGCCGACCCGGGGCACGGAGGTGTTGGCGATCCGGACCGAGGAGAAGCCCTTGGCGAGATCCGACTTCCCCTGCTGGCTGCCGCTGTGTGAGTAGGTCACTCCGGTGACGCGCGCCACCAGTCCGCCGAGCACGCCGGCCGCGGGCACGTGATAGCTCAGGGTCCGCCCGCGCGTGCCCTCACACGGGATCGACTTGT
>NZ_JANPEO010000553.1:0-2275 GCF_031422975.1 Nocardioides sp.
GCCGCCGAGGTCGATCCGCTCGCCGCGCGTGCCCGAGCGGACGTCTATGCCGCGGTCGGCGTACCCCTTCGACGCCTTGAGGTAGGCGTCCTCGGCCTCCGAGTTGCCGGCCAGATACCCCTTGGACAGCGGCGGGCGTTCGTACGGCGGATGCGGCTCGGCAGCGAAGACGATCAACTCACCGTCGTAGCCGCTCTCACGCAGCTCGACGGCGGCGTTGCCGGCCGCCATCCCGCCACCGATGATGACGATGGGTGCGGTCATCGGACTCCTCCGTTCACGAGGGTGAGGAACTCGGCGCGCGCCGCGGCGTGAGCGAAGCTGATGCGCCCACTAGACACCCGGTAGCGCTCTAACGTCAAGCCCCGTATCTTTTAGAAATGCCCACGCCCCAGATCGATCTGGCCCGCATTGCCGCCCTGGCCGAGCCTGTACGCCGCAACCTGTTCGACTTCGTCACGCGCTCGCGCACCGCGGTGAGCCGGGAGCAGGCGGCCGAAGGGCTCGCGATCGCGCCCCACACGGCGAAGTTCCACCTCGATCGGTTGGTCGACGAGGGCCTCCTTGACGTCGAGTTCCGGCGCCTGACCGGCCGGACCGGGCCGGGGTCGGGACGCCCGGCCAAGCTCTATCGGCGTTCGGACCGCGAGCTCCAGGTCTCACTCCCCGAGCGGCACTACGACCTGTTGAGCCGGATCCTCGCCCATGCCGTCGCCGAGGCGGCGACCACGGGCGAGGCAGCCGGCGTGATCGCCGCCCGGGTGGCGCGTGCTGAGGGATCGGCGTGGGGAGCCGCTCTCGGCGAGCCCGTGGACTCGGCCGAGCTCGACCGGCTCGCGACGGCGCTGGCTGCCGGCGGCTACGAGCCATGGATCGATGAGCAGACGCTGTTCCTGCGCAACTGTCCCTTCCACCGCGTCGCCCAGGAGCAGACCGAGCTCGTGTGCGGGCTCAACCTCGAGTACGTCACCGGGGTCGCGGACGGCGTGGGCTGCACCGGGCTCACGACCCGGCTCGATCCCGGTGAGGACCGATGCTGTGTGAGTGCCGCACCCCATCGCTGACCGCGACCCAGCAGCGTCGACCTCCGTCGTCAGGACGTGAGCAGTCCGACGACCTTGTGCGCGGCCTCGGTGCTGGACGCCGGGTTCTGGCCGGTCACCAACCTGTCGTCGACGACCACGAAGGGCGCCCACGCTTCCCCCGAGGAGAAGGTCGCGCCAGCCTCACGCAGGCGGGACTCCAGCAGCCACGGCGCCTTGTCGGCGAGCCCGGCCTGTTCCTCCTCGGCGTCGGTGAAGGCGGTCAGGTTGCGCCCGGCGAACAGCCAGGAGCCGTCGGCGCGCTTGGCCGGCAGGAGACCAGCCGGGCCGTGGCAGACCGAGGAGACGACCTTGCCGCCGTCGAGCATGGTCACGAGGATGCGGCCGAGGTCGTCGCTGACGGCGAGGTCCTCCATCGGGCCGTGGCCGCCGGGCACGAAGACGGCGTCGTAGGAGTCGAGGTCGACATCGGCGAGGACCAGGGTCGACTCGAGCCGGCCCGCGAGGGCGTCGAGGGCCTTGTGCTGCTTCGCGGACTCCTCCTCGCCGATGGTGTCCGGGGCGAGGCTGCCCTCGTCCACCACCGGCGTCTTGCCCTCCGGGCTGGCGAGGTCGACGTCGATCCCGGCGTCGGAGAACACCTGCAGCGGGGACAGCAGCTCCTCGGCCCAGAAGCCGGTCGGGTGCTTGGTCCCGTCGGTGAGAGTCCAGTGGTCGGAACCGGTCAGGACGATCAAGATCTTCGGCACGTCAGTACTCCTTGAGTCAGGGGCGGGACGCCGTACGGCGCCGCTTCACGACGCTACCCATGGGGTGGTCGGCCCGATTGCCGCAAGCGCTCGGGTCTCAGAAGACGAGCACGCACATCAGCCGCTCCGACCGGAGTCGAAGCGGCTGAGGTTCAAGAGGGCTGGCTCTCGGTGGGGCGACCCACCGGGACCGATTATTCTGCGAAGCCTTCGCGCTCGTTCTGCGAAGACCCCACCGTGGAGCTGGCGGGAATCGAACCCGCGTCCTCGAGCGTCGAACCAGGTCTTCTCCGGGTGCAGTCCGTGAAGTTCGCTTTTCTCAGCCCCGACGCTCGCACGGACATGTCGTCGACAGGCTCAGTCACGGAAAAGTCCCGGTCAACCTCCGTGACAAGAGTCGACCAGCAAGTCTCCTAGATGAGGCCTGGGTCCGGGACGGAGACAGATGCCCGGTCAGACCCTTCGATCACTGCTCAGGCAGCG
>NZ_JANPEO010000554.1:0-1502 GCF_031422975.1 Nocardioides sp.
GTCCTCTGCCGCCGCCTGACCGATTTCCTTGACGTGGGGGACGGGGGTGCCCTTAGGTGATGCTCTGCCCCGCGAACCTCATCCGGAACGCGAGGGTGGCGAGCGCTCGCTCTGCACGGACCCACACACCAAGGAGTCTCACGTGTCGAACCATTCTCGGAGGACGGGTGCGCGGATGCGTGCTCTCGCCCTCCTTTCGGCGGCGGTCGTCGTCGCCGGATCGCTGAGCGGGGCCACGGCCTCTGCGGCGCCCAAGGACCGGACGGCTCCTGTGGTCGCGAAGCAGGCACCGGCCCGCGACCTCGGGGCCGGGCGCTACGTCGTGGTCCTGCGCGACCCCGGCGCTACGCGCTACGACGGTGGCGTCGCGGACCTGAAGGCCACCAGCGTCCCTGCTGGCAACACCTTCAACGCGCGCTCGGCCAAGGTCGCGGCGTACGCGGGGTACCTGACCACGAAGCAGGACCGCCTCGCAACCCAGGTGGGCGCGACGGTGATGAGCCGGACGACACTGGCGAGCAACGCGTTCACCGCGCGACTCACCGCCGAGCAGGCGACCTCGCTCTCGAGCGAGCGCGACGTGCTGATGATGGTCAAGGACGTCGCCTTCCAGACCGACACCTGGAACACCCCCAAGTTCCTGGGCCTCGACGGCGCCTCGGGTGCCTGGGCCCAGAGGGGCGGCATCGCCAAGGCAGGCGCGGGCGTCGTGGTCGGCGTGCTCGACTCCGGTATCTGGCCCGAGTCGGGCTCCTTCGCGGGCGCCAAGATCGACCGCAACCCCACGGGCCCGTTCAGCCTCTACCGCCGGGGCAACGACATCTTCATGCGGAAGGCCGACGGCGGCCTGTTCCAGGGCTTCTGCCAGCCGGGCCAGAAGTGGATCGCCGACAACTGCAACAGCAAGATCGTCGGTGCTCGCTACTACCCCGACGCGTTCCTCGACAGCGTGAAGCCGCAGGACCGCGGCGCCGCCGAGTTCATCTCCACGCGTGACGGCGACGGCCACGGCTCGCACACCGCGAGCACGGCTGCCGGCAACAACGGCGTTCCCGCCTCGGTCGAGGGCCGCAGCTTCGGCACCGTGAGCGGGATGGCCCCCGCGGCCAAGATCGCCGCCTACAAGGTCTGCTGGAACGACACCGACCCGGACACCGGGGGCTGCTACACGTCCTCGACCCTGTCCGCGGTCGACGACGCGATCTTCGACGGTGTCGACGTCATCAACTACTCGATCTCCGGCGCCACCGACACGGTCGTCGACGCCGTCGAGTACGCCTTCCTCGGCGCGGCCGCAGCCGGCGTGTTCGTGGCCACCTCGGCCGGCAACAGCGGCCCGACTGCCTCCACGGTCGCGCACAACAGCCCCTGGGTCACCACGGTCGCGGCGTCGACCCACTACAACTTCGAGAACACCGTGGTGCTCGGCAACGGCGCGAAGTACAAGGGAGCCTCGATCAACGGCACCGCCGTGCCCAGCACCCCGTTGGTGAACTCATCGG
>NZ_JANPEO010000555.1:0-3862 GCF_031422975.1 Nocardioides sp.
CGCGAGCCATCGGCCGAGGTCCAGCCGCTCGTGCAGCGCCACCGCCGACACGACGGCAGTGACCGGCAGCGACAGCGAGATCGACGCCTGGGCGAGATAGAGGGGGAGCAGCAACAGCGCGACCGCATGCAGCACGAAGCCCGCCAGATAGGCGGCCACGACTCCCAGCAGCGGCCACGAGCGCAGCGCCGCGCGCACGAAGGCGACGAGTCCGAGCTCGCCCTCCGGCAGCGCCCGCATGGCGTGCGCCTGCCCCACCGCAGCGATGCCGAACAGCGCTGCCGACGTCAGCGCGCTGACGAGCCCGAGGATCAACCCGGTGCTCAGCGGTAGTGCTCGGGCAGGGTCTGCCCGATCTTGACCTGCGCCTTGGGCATCCGCATGAACTTCATCTGCAGTGCGCGCATGATCGCGTAGTAGGTGGTGCCCTTGGTGGGCTCGTCGGGGAAGCGTCGCGCAAGCTCGCGGCGCAGCTTGAATCGCATCAGCACGATGTCGAGGACGACCAGCAGCACCGTCCCGAGCAGCACGGTGTTGCCGACGCCGACGAGGTAGGGGCTGCCGGAGTAACCGAGCAGCAGCGTCACGACCAGCAGCGGCACCATCAGTTCGACGAACGAGAATCGGGAGTCGACGAAGTCGCGGATGAAGCGCCGGACCGGGCCCTTGTCGCGGGTCAGCAGGTAGCGCTCGTCGCCGGACTTCATCGCTGCCCGGACGGTCTTGCTCGACTCGGTGCGGGCTCCGCGCTGCGCCTGCATCTGCTCGCGACGGGTGCGTGGGACCTTGGCGCGCGCCTTCGCGGCGGCCTCGGCCTCCTTGCGGCTCGGCGTCGGCCGACCCTTCCCGTCGGGCTTGTCCACGGCGGGGGAGGTGGAGGAACTGTCCTGCGACTTGCTACGACCGAACAACGGAGCCTCATGAGATTGGGGTGACGTGAACCTCCAGCCTACCGGCGCCTATCGATGCCCTTGGGTTTGGTCCTAGGGTGAAGGCATTACCCCGAGGGTGACACAGGAGAGAACATCCCCATGAGTGTGATGAAGCGCTTGAGTCTGATCTTCCGTTCCAAGGCCAACAAGGCGCTCGACCGCGCCGAGGACCCCCGCGAGACCTTGGACTACAGCTATCAGCGACAGCTGGAGCTGCTGAGCAAGGTGCGCCGCGGGGTCGCCGACGTCGCGACCAGTCGCAAGCGCGTGGAGCTGCAGATCAAGCAGCTCGAGACGCAGTCGGCCAAGCTCCAGGGCCAGGCCGAGAAGGCCATCGCGGCCGATCGTGAGGACCTCGCCCGCGAGGCGCTGACCCGCAAGTCCGGTATCACCACGCAGATCCAGGACCTCGAGGGCCAGCACGCCAACCTGCAGGGTGAGGAGGAGAAGCTCGTCCTCGCCCAGCAGCGGCTGCAGACGAAGGTCGAGTCGTTCCGCACCCGCAAGGAGACGATCAAGGCCAACTACACCGCCGCCGAGGCGCAGACACGCATCGGCGAGGCCATGTCGGGGATCGGCGAGGAGATGGGCGATGTCGGCCTCGCGATCCAGCGGGCAGAGGACAAGACGGCCCAGATGCAGGCCCGCGCCGGTGCCATCGACGAGCTGATCGCCTCGGGCGCGCTCGACGACGCGTCGTCGATCAACGCCGGTGACGACATCGCTCGCGAGCTCGACGCCCTCAGCTCCACCTCGGATGTCGAGTCCGAGCTGGCCCGACTCAAGAGTGGCAGCAAGCCACCGGCCATCGAGGCCGGCGACGGTGACATCCTCGCGGACAGCGAGAAGCAGGCCATCGAGCGCGAGATCGGGGAAGGCGGCCCGGCATGATCGTCCGGATCCTCGGTGAAGGCCAGTACGACGTCGCCGACGATTCCGTCGAGCGGCTCAACGCCCTCGACGCCGTCGTCGAGTCCGCCATCGAGGCCGGCGACGAGGCGGCGTTCCGGCCGGCCCTCGAGGCGCTGCTGGCGGGCGTGCGCGAGCACGGCACCGCCCACGACGTCGAGAGCCTCGACGAGTCCGACCTGATCCTCCCGCCCGGCGACGCCACGCTCGACGAGGTGCGCGAGCTGTTGGGCGACGACGGTCTGATCCCCGGCTGATCCTGCCGTGGCGCATTCGCGTTTCATCAAGGACGCCGGGCTGACCGCCCGGATGACGTTGGTCATGTTCCTGCTCGGGGCGCTCTTCGTCGGGCTGGTGGTGGGGCTGATGTATGCCTTTCCGAGCTACTGGTTCCTGATCGGTCTTGCCGGTATCGGCGTCGCGTTCTACCAGTGGTGGTCCTCCGACAAGCTCGCCATGAGGGCGATGCGGGCTCGTGAGGTCACGCCCCAGGAGGCGCCCGAGCTGCACGGCATGATCGACCGGCTCTGTGCACTGGCCGACATGCCCAAGCCGCGCGTCGGCATCGCCGACATGGACCTCCCCAACGCCTTTGCCACGGGTCGTTCCCCCGAGCGGTCCGTGGTGTGCGTGACCACCGGCATCCTGCAGATCCTCGACGCCGAGGAGCTCGAAGCAGTGCTGGCCCACGAGCTGAGCCACGTCGCGCACCGCGACGTACTCGTCATGACCCTCGCCTCCTCGGCGGGCATCCTGGCGGGCATGCTCACCCGCGGCGCCCAGTTCGGCGGCCTGTCCCGCGGGCGCAACAGCGGCGGCTTCCCGGCGGTCATCATCGCCCTGGTCGTCAGCCTGGTGGTGTATGCCGTCAGCTTCCTGCTGCTGCGCCTGCTCTCGCGCTACCGCGAGCTGTGCGCCGACCGCTCGGGCGCCTACCTCACGCTGAAGCCCCAGGCGCTCGCCTCCGCGCTGACGAAGATCTCCGGGGGAGCCGGCGCCATCCCGCAGAAGGACCTGCGCGCCAACAGTGCGGTCAACTCACTGTTCATCGTCCCGGCCGTCGCCGGCATCTCGATGAGGACGTTGACCGCCACCCACCCCTCGCTCGAACAGCGGCTCGAACAGCTTGCCCGCATCCAGGCCGAGCTCGGCCGCCCGATGGCCTAGGCACGGCGAGGAGCAGGATGCGCTGGCTCGACGCGGTGACCGGCCGCAACAAGCCCGTCACCAACAACCTGGATGCGCTGTTCTTGATCCCGAGCGCGGCCATCACCCTGCAGACCGCGGCCGGATTCAGGCCCACCGGACACGGCGCCGTCTGCTACCGCTCGGCGACGGGGGCTGCGTTCGCGCAGACGCAGGATGAGATGACCGCCCTCATCTCCGACGACGCGGACGCGCCCGAGGTGAAGGTGAGCCGGGACGACTTCGGCTTCACGTGGCTGGAGGTCAACGGGGACCCGGACGACTTGGCCGACCTGTGCACCGACCTGCATGCCGTCAACACCAGCCTGGAGGCCCAGGGGTTCGCCTCCGGCCTGCTGTGCTCGATGGTCACCTTCGCCGGTCCGAGCGGTCGCAAGGTCGGGCTCGTCTATCTCTACAAGTCCGGCACGTTCTACGCGTTTGCGCCCACCGGCGCCCAACAGCGCGACAACCTCACCGAGATCAGCGTGCGCGATCACCTCGCGGCCGAACTGCCGATGGAGAATGACCTGCAGAAGTGGCTCGCCCTGTGGAATGCTCCCGGCTTGTGAGCCTTCGCGACGAGCTGGTCCTGTTTGCCGAGCATGCTGCCCACGACCTGAACAACTCCCTCGCAGCGCTGTCGATGGCCGTCGAGCTCGCCCTCGACGTGCTCCCCGACAGCAGCGACGCCGACCTGTCTGATCTGCTCGAGCGGGTGCAGCGGTCCACGATCAAGCTCGCGGAGACGGTCGACGCGCTGCCGGCCTCGGCCGAGGCCTGGCCACTGCCTGACGCGTAGACGCGCGGACATAGCTGCCCTGGCGAGGACCAGC
>NZ_JANPEO010000556.1:0-5093 GCF_031422975.1 Nocardioides sp.
GTGAGCCCGAACGACGAGACGTCAAGCAGCACGATGTGGTTGTCGGTGCCATCGGTGACCAGCTTGGCGCCGCGCGACATGAACCCCTCGGCCAGCGACTTCGCGTTGTCGGCGATGTTCTGGGCGTAGGTCTGGAAGGACGGCTGGCGTGCCTCGGCGAGGGCGACGGCCTTGGCCGCCATCACGTGCGACAGCGGGCCGCCGAGCACCATCGGGCAGCCGCGGTCGACGTCGGCCGCGAACTCCTCCTGCGCCAGCACCATCCCGCCGCGCGGGCCGCGCAGCGACTTGTGGGTCGTGGTCGTGGTGTTGTGGGCGTGCGGAATCGGGTCCTCGTCGCCGGTGAACACCTTGCCGGCCACGAGCCCGGCGAAGTGCGCCATGTCGACCATCAGCACGGCGCCGACCTCGTCGGCGATCTCGCGCATCTTGGCGAAGTTCACGCGACGGGGGTACGCCGAGTAGCCGGCCACCAGCACGAGCGGCTTGAACTCCCGCGCCTTCGCCGCCACCGCGTCGTAGTCGAGCAGTCCGGTCCCCGGGTCGGTGCCGTACTGCTGCTGGTGGAACATCTTGCCGCTGATGTTGGGCCGGAAGCCGTGCGTGAGGTGACCGCCGGCGTCGAGCGACATCCCGAGCAGGCGCTGGTTGCCGAACTCGTGGCGCAGGGACTCCCAGTCCGCCTCGGTGAGCTCGTTGACGTTCTTGGCGCCGAGTCGCTTGAGGGCCGGCGTCTCGATCCGGTTGGCCAGGATCGACCAGAAGGCGACGAGATTGGCGTCGATGCCCGAGTGTGGCTGCACATAGGCGTACGGCGCCCCGAACAGCTCACGGGCGTGCTCGGCGGCCAGCGACTCGACGGTGTCGACGTTCTGGCACGCGGCGTAGAAGCGGTGCCCGACGGTGCCCTCGGCGTACTTGTCGCTGAACCAGGTGCCCATCGTCAGCAGCACGGCCGGCGAGGCGTAGTTCTCCGAGGCGATCAGCTTGAGCGAGCCTCGCTGGTCGGCGAGCTCCTGGCGAGTGGCGGCCGCGATGCGCGGCTCGACCGACTCGATGACCTTGAGGGCCTGTTCGTATGCGCCGGAGGTGAGCTGGGACAGGGAGGCATCCGTCATGGCGTCAGCCTAGAGGCCGAGGTCGGTGGTGCGGACATGGACTCCAGCGCGCTGCGGATGTGACGTACGCCGCACGACCGTCACGCCGCCGCCCGGGACCACGACTCCCGTCTCACTATGTGGCAAGCAGTCTCTTATTCTGAGATTTCGCCTTGTCGGAAGGGTGTCCGAGCGTTGAGACTGCTTGACATGACTCTTGCTGTGACGTCCAAGTTCCTCGTGGTTCGACGCCACGTGGACTTCGGGCGTACCCGCAGCTCGATGTGTTGGCATCGCTGATTCGCCGCCCAGTCTCTGCACGTCACCGCGCTCACCGTCGCGCGCGGCCCTCAGCGAACAGGATCACCCCCCATGCCTGATCTCCGCTTCAAGCCAGTGCCTGCCCAGCACACCGAGATCCCGCGCCCCAAGCGCGCCGAGGGTCAGTGGGCGCTCGGCTACACCGAGCCGCTGAACAAGAACGAGCAGTCCAAGAAGGACGACGACCCGCTCAACGTCCGCTCCCGCATCGAGCACATCTACTCCAAGCGCGGCTTCGACTCCATCGATCCGGCCGACCTCCGAGGTCGCTTCCGGTGGATGGGGCTCTACACCCAGCGCGCTCCCGGCTTCGACGGCGGCAAGACCGCCCAGCTGGAGGAGGAAGAGCTCGACGACCGCTACTTCATGATGCGCGTTCGCACCGACGGCCAGGTCCTGGACGCCGCCGCTCTCCGCGCCCTGGGCGAGTCCTCGACGTCGTACGCCCGCAACACCGCGGACCTCACCGACCGCAACAACATCCAGTACCACTGGATCGACATCGAGAACGTGCCCGCCATCTGGGAGCGCCTCGAGGCGGCAGGCCTCACCACGCTCGAGGCCTGTGGCGACAGCCCTCGCCCGTTCCTGGGCTCGCCGGTCGCCGGCATCGCCAAGGACGAGATCATCGACGGCTCCGAGGCCCTCGCAGAGATCAAGCGGCGCGCACTGGACAATCCGGAGTTCTCCAACCTGCCGCGCAAGTTCAAGACGGCACTCACCGGGCACCCCAGCCACGACGTCGCGCCCGAGGTCAACGACGTGTCGTTCGTCGGCACGGTCCACCCCGAGCACGGTCCCGGCTTCGACCTGTGGGTCGGTGGGGGTCTCTCGACCAACCCGATGCTCGCGCACAAGCTCGGCGTCTGGATCCCGCTGGACGAGGTCGCTGACGCGTGGGAGGGCGTGGCAGGCATCTTCCGTGACTACGGCTACCGTCGCCTGCGCTCGAAGGCGCGCCTCAAGTTCCTCCTTGCCGACTGGGGACCCGTGAAGTTCCGCGAGGTGCTCGAGAACGAGTACCTCCACCGCAAGCTCATCGACTGCTCCTCGCCGGCGGCCCCCGTGCACCAGGGCGACCACGTCGGGATCCACGAGCAGAAGGACGGCAAGTTCTTCATCGGCGCCACGCCCGTCGTGGGTCGTATCGATGGCACCACGCTCACCGCGCTCGGCGACATGGTGGAGCAGTACGGCGCCCGCGGCGTGCGCCTCACGGCGTACCAGAAGCTCGTGGTGATCGGCGTCGACGGCGCCGACACCGATGCCTTTGCCGAAGGTCTGGAGAAGATCGGCCTGACCGCTCGACCCAGCAACTGGCGCCGCCGCACCATGGCGTGCACCGGCATCGAGTTCTGCAAGCTTGCCATTGTCGACACCAAGGAGCGGGCCCGCTCGCTGGTCACCGAGCTCGAGAAGCGGTTCCCCGAGCTGGACACGCCGATCTCCGTCAACGTCAACGGCTGCCCCAACGCCTGCGCCCGCACCCAGGTCGCCGACATCGGACTCAAGGGCATGCTGGTGCTCGACGCCGACGGCAACCAGGTGGAGGGCTTCCAGGTCCACCTCGGTGGCGCCCTCGGGCTCACCCCCGTGCTCGGTCGAAAGCTCCGTGCGCACAAGATCACCAGCGCCGGCCTCGACGACTACGTCACCAACGTCGTGCAGGCCTACCTGGCCGACCGCACGGCCGGCGAGCTGTTCGCCGAATGGGTCACGCGCGCCGACGAGGCGCACCTGCGCGGCGAGTCCGCGCTGGAAGTCGTCCGAGATGAGTGAGCGAGCGAGCACCAACCACTGCCCCTACTGCGGCGAGACGACGCTGTGGCCGCGCGAGGACGGGTGGGAGTGCCGCTCCTGCCTGCGTGCGTTTGCCGTCACCTACATCGGCATGATCCCCCGAGGAGGAGGTGCACGATGAGTCTCTCCACCAAGGCTGCCCGCGACTTCAAGGGCACCCACACCGAAGGACGTACGCCCGAAGAGCTCCGCGAGCTTGTCTCACACGTCGGTGCCGAGCTCGAGCTCGCACCCGCCGAGAACATCATCGAGTGGGCCGTGGCAACGTTCGGCGACCGCTTCTGCGTGACGTCCTCGATGGGTGACGCGGTGCTCGCGCACCTCGCGGCCAAGGTCGCCCCCGGCCTGGACGTGGTGTTCCTCGACACCGGCTACCACTTCGTCGAGACCATCGGCACGCGTGACGCCGTCGAGGCCACGCTGCCCGTCAACCTGATCACGATCAGGCCCGAACTCAGCGTCGCCGAGCAGGATGCGACGTACGGCAAGGACCTCTACAAGACCGATCCCGACCTGTGCTGCAAGCTGCGCAAGGTCCAGCCGCTGGCCGATTCGCTCGCCAACTACGACGCGTGGGCGACCGGCCTTCGTCGCGCGGAGACCCACAACCGCGTGATCGCGCCGGTCGTCGGCTGGGACGCCCGCAAGGGCAAGGTCAAGGTGTCCCCCCTCGCGCGCTGGAGCGACGAGCAGATCGAGACCTATATCGCCGACAACGGTGTGCTGGTCAACCCGCTCGTCCACGACAACTACCCCAGCATCGGTTGCTGGCCGTGCACGCGACGCGTTGCTCCTGGCGACGACCCGCGCAGCGGTCGTTGGGCCGGCACCACCAAGACCGAGTGCGGGATCCACTCGTGAACAGCTCACACCCCAACGACAACGGCGTCGATTCGCACACCACCACCCGAGATGGGAGGCCCACCTGATGGCCGCTCCTGCATTGGTAGCCCTGGCTCACGGAAGCCGCGACCCTCGTTCCGCCGCAACGATCAAGGCCCTCGTGGCCGAGGTCAAGACGATGCGTCCCGACCTGCGCATCGAGACGGCGTTCCTCGATCTGTCCAGGCCGTCGTTCGACACCGTGGTGGACCGGCTGGTCAAGGCCGGGTTCGACGAGATCGTCGTCGTCCCACTGCTCCTCACCGAGGCCTTCCACGCCAAGGTCGACGTCCCCGGGGCGGTGGCCGCCGCGACCGCGCGACACCAGGGCCTCAAGATGCGGGCCACTCGGGTGCTGGGAATGGAGACGGCGTTCCTCGAGGTGCTCGACGTCCGCCTGCGTGAGGCGCTCCGGGAGGCTCGGGTGCGCGAGCTCGACGCCCTCGTCCTCGCTGCCGCCGGCTCCTCCGACGCGCTCGCCAACCAGGCCGTGGCACGACTCGCCCGCACGTGGGGCACGCGGCACAAGCTGCCGGTCACGGCCGCCTTCGCCTCCGCTGCTCCCCCGGCCGCCGGCGAGGCGGTGCGTGCCTTCCGGGCCGAGGGCCGGCGCCACATCGCGGTCGCGTCGCTCTTCCTGGCGCCAGGATTCCTGCCCGACCGGGCTGCCGAGCTCGCCCTCGAGGCCGGTGCCGTCGCCGTCTCCGAGCCGCTCGGAGCCCACCCGGAGGTCGCCCGCGTGATCTTGGCGCGCTACGCCGTCGGCGCGGTGGAGCTCGTCCCGGTCTGAGCCGCGCGGACGTGGCCCGGCCCGGGAAAAGCGGGGCGGGCGGAGGCGCCCAACCCCGGTGGGGCGGCCCCCGTGGCCCCGGTCGCGCCGTTCGCGCCCGCACCGCCGGTCGGCCCCGCCGGGCCGATGAGCTTGCTGCGCTCGGACTTCTTGAAGTCCTTGAGCAGGAGCGACCCGTTCTTGACGTCCTTGGTGGACACGGA
>NZ_JANPEO010000557.1:0-3679 GCF_031422975.1 Nocardioides sp.
GCCCGCCGAGATCAAGAAGGCGAAGCGCAAGCTGCGGTTGGCCAAGCGGGAGCTGGAGCTCCAGCTCGAGTGGTACACCACCGCGCGCGCGGCCTACGACAAGTGCGTCAAGGCCAACCCGACCCCGACTGCCACGCCGACCTCGACCGCGACGGCCACCTCGACGGCGACCGGCACTGCGACGCCGACGGGCACGCCGACGACCGTCCCCACGGTCCCGGGGGTCCCGCTGCCGACCCTGCCACCGGGGTGCGTGCCGAACCCGCTGCCGACCGGCCCCGCGCAGATCTGCGTGCCGGTCTGACGCTCGGAGCAGCTGCGCCTCAACCGTCCTTGGGGCGCTTGAGCCGCCAGGCCTCGAGCCGGGCGTAGCCCTTCACCGACACCCGGCGCAGGCGCCGGAAGCGGTAGCCGGGCAGGTCAGCCCCGGACGAGTCGTCGGTGCCCTCGTCCTCCGGGGTCTGCGCCGCGGGTGAGGGCTCGTCGGCGGCATCCGCCTCGAACTCGTCCGGCTCGTCGTCGACACCCGACAGGGCGAGGTAGGCACCTCGGTCGAGCACCACGGTGCCCGGCCGGGCCACGGACGTCAGCCGCGCCGCGATGTTGACCGTCGGGCCGAAGACGTCGCCGAGCCGGTTGACCACGAGCCCGTAGGCGATGCCGGCCCGGACGGCGGGGAACGGGTTGTCATCGTCGAGGCCGCGCTCGGTCAGCGCGAGCGCGATCTCGGCGGCGGCGACAGGGTCGTCGGCGGTGAAGAGGATCTCGTCGCCGATCGTCTTGATCACTCGCCCGCCAAGATCGACGACGGTCCCGGTGGCGATCTGTTCGAAGCCCTCGATCCACTCGACCAGCGCCTCCTCCTCGAGTGACTTGCTGTGTGCGGTGTAGCCGACGATGTCGACGAAGCAGACCGCCATCGTGCGCTCGGGGTTGCTCGGCGAACCGGTCGTCAGCAGTCGGCTCGCTGCGCTGCTGAGGTGACGGCGCCAGACGTAGGACTGCAGGGCCTCGACCCGAGGCAGCACGCCGGCGGCGAGCTCGGCGAGGCGTACGTCCGGGTCCGGACCGGCGACGGCCAGGCCCGCCAGCAGCGAGACCTGCCACTCGGCCAGGCGGGCGTAGCTGCGCCCCCAGGTCCGGACCAGGGCCGCCTGGGAGTCCGGGCTGAGGATCCCCATCCGGAGCAGGTCGGCGGTCAGCTGGAGGGCTTCGACGTCGCTGTCCGCGAACGCGGCGGTGTCGTCGGTGACGTGCGCGAAGCCGAGCTGCCGCCACAGATCCCGAGCGAGCTCGAGGGGCACGTCGGCGCGCTCAGCGACCTCGCCCTGGGTCAGGTTCGGTGGCCCGCCGAGCAGGAAGGCCTCGATCGACTCGAAGACGGCACCGAGGTCGGTGGGCTCGCTCACACGCGTCCCATGCTGAGTCAGGCTTCGCCGTGGCGCTCGACCGAGGCGCGCGCCAGTGCGTCGGCGAAGGCCGGGATCTCGGCGACCAGCAGCTCGAGCTGATCGCTGGTGAAGTGGATCGCCTCCAATGGTGTGAGGGCCACGACAGTGGCCGAGCGCAGCGTGCGGTTGACGATCGCGGCCTCGCCGATGATCTGGCCCGGGCCCAGCTGCGCGATCTCGGTCCCGCTGCGGCGTACGGACACCTCACCCGAGGTGAGGATGTAGGCCTTGTCGGCAGGGGTGCGCTCGCCGATCGGCGACCAGCCCGCAGGCAGCGTCAGGTGAGTGCCGACGGCCCTGACCCGCGCGGACTCGGCAGGGGACAGTGCATCGAAGATGGACGACGTCATGGGTGGTGCCTCTCGCTCGGGGTGTGTGCCCTCCCCAACGCTGATCCTCGCAGGAAGATATGGGTACGCCTCCGTCGTCAGTCGACGGTCAGCGGTTGGCGTTCGATCGGGCACGACATGCAGCGGGGTCCGCCCCTGCCCGAACCCAGCTCCGAGCCGGCGATCCGGACGACCTCGATGCCGGCCTCCTCGAGGCGGGCGTTGGTCTCGTCGTTGCGCTCGTAGGCGACGGCCACCCGGGGCGCGAGGGCCAGGGTGTTGTTGCCGTCGTCCCACTGCTCGCGCTCGGCCGTGACCGGGTCGAGGCCGGTGTCGATCTGGTGCAGCGTGTCGATCTGCATCGCCTTCGCCGCGGCCACGAGGAACGGCTCGGCCGGCGCGACGTCGAGGACGAGGTCGAGGTCGGACTCCCCGCGCTCACGGACGGTGACGGCGTGGGCCATCAGGGTGTGGGCGACGTTGGGATACATCACGACCTTGTCGACGTCGACCATGGTGCACACGGTGTCGAGGTGCATGGTCGCGCGCTCCTGAGCGATGGGAACGGCGAGGACGGTGTGCGCCAGGTTGGCGTGGAAGACCTGTCGCGACAGCCGCTCCACGCCGGCGGGCGTGGTCCGCTCGCCGACGCCGACCGCGATCACTCCGGGCGCGAGCAGCAGGACGTCGCCGCCCTCGACGTGCTCGTTGTGCCAGCCGTGGATCTTCTGGGTCCGGCCGGCGAACCGCGGGTGCTCGGTGTAGATCAGTTCGGTCAACTGCGTCTCGCGCTTGCGGGCCGGCATCGCGAGGCTGGTGATCGCCACCCGGTCGCGGACCCACACGCTCGAGTCGCGGGTGAACAGCAGGTTGGGCAGGGGGTCGATGAGGAAGTCGTAGGGACTGAGCAGGCTGGTCACCAGCCCGTGGCCGCCGCGCACCTCGTCGTTGCGGATGCCCTCGGTCAGCAGGCCGGTGAGCTCCTCGGGGGAGGCGTCCGCGAGTGCCACGGCGAGGTAGTCGCGCAGCGTGTCACCCAGGTGCAGGCCACTCAACGCGGAGGTGATCGAGTGCGCTCGGGCCTCCTCGCTGGCGAGGGTCTCGGTGAGGAGCTCGGTGAGGTAGAGCACCTCGACGCCGCGTTGGCGCAGCGTGTCTGCGAACGCGTCGTGCTCCTCCTGGGCCCGGCTCACCCACGGAATCCCGTCGAAGAGCAGCTTGTCGTTGTTTCGCGGGGTCAGCCGCTTCAGCTCGTTGCCGGGCCGGTGCAGCATGACAGTGTTGAGCGTGCCGACTTCGCTGTCAGCGCCGTGGGAGTGAGCCATGGGCGCGAGCCTAGACGGGACAGCACCCCGGCGACAGGCTCAGGGGCCCTCTCGGGCGCCGGTGGCGATGGTGGGGGCCTGCTTCTCCGCGTGTACGGCGACGGGTCAGCGCTGCAGTGCCTGCCACTCGTGGCGGAGGATGGCGTAGTCGAAGGAGTCGGTCCAGCGGCCCTTGGACCAGAAGTCGGCCAACCGGTGGGCCTCGCGTCGCATGCCGAGTCGCTCGGCCAGCGCCGCGGAGCGCTCGTTGAGGGCGTCGAGGTTGGCCACCACGCGGCGTACGCCGTAGTGCTCGAAGGCCAAGGCCAACATTGCGCGGGCCGCCTCCGTGGCGAGACCCTTTCCGCCCGCCCACGGGTGCAAGGTCCAGCCGATCTCGGCGGACGAGGTGTCGGTGCCCGTGAAGAACAGCACGACGTTTCCGACGGCGGTGCCCTCGTGCTCCATCACCAGCGCCAGCATGCGATGCGGCTCCCCGGGCTCGGGCGGTTGCGTGCGGCGGTGGGTCTCGAACGCCACCTCAGCCGGGTTCTGCCGGGGCAGCAGGAGGAATTCGACGAACCCCGGATCTGCC
>NZ_JANPEO010000558.1:0-3474 GCF_031422975.1 Nocardioides sp.
CAGGTCGGCCCCCGCACAGTGACCGGCGGAAGTCGCCCGGTCGGCACCTAGGGTGAGGGCGTCCCACCAGCGGGTGCCCGGCTCACTTCCCTGGGGCTACCGTGGAAACGAACCGGGTGAGGAGGTCCTGTGGTGTCTGCCCTGACCCCCTCGCGCCCCCCGGCGCCGCCGGCCCTGGCCAAGTTCCATGCACCCGAGGTGGTCTTCGGCGCCGACTCGCTGGGTGAGGCCGGGTTCGCGGCCATCCGGCTCGGCGCGCGTCGGCCGTTCCTGGTCACCGACCCCGGCATCGTGGAGGCGGGCTGGCTGGCGACGCTGCTCACCCTGCTCAGGGCCGAGGGGCTCACGCCGGTGCTGTGGACCGACGTCACGCCCAACCCAAAGGATCACGAAGTACGCCGGGCCTACGAGCTGTACGCCGAAAAGGAGTGCGACGTCATCATCGCCCTCGGCGGCGGCTCGGTCATCGATGCGGCCAAGGGCGTCGCGATCCTCTCCGGCAACGGTGGCGACATCCGCGACTATGCCGGTGTCGACCAGGTGACCCGACCCATCCCGCCGCTGCTGATGATCCCCACGACCTCCGGCACCGGGGCAGACGTGTCGCAGTTCTGCATCGTCACCGACACCGACCGGCACGTGAAGCTGACCATCATGGGCCGTGCGCTGGTGCCGGACGTGTCCATCACCGACCCGCGGTTGCTGACGACCATGCCCGAGGACCTCAACGCGGCCACCGGCCTCGACGCGCTCACCCACGGCATCGAGGCGTTCGTGTCGCTGGCGCACAACCCGCTCGCCGACACCCATGCGTTGAACGCCGTCGGCCTCGTCTGCAGCAACCTGCGCACGACGATCACCCAGCCGGCCGAGATGACGGCGCGGGCGAAGATGGCGCAGGCCAGCCTGCAAGCGGGTCTGGCCTTCACCAATGCGATCCTCGGCGCAACGCACGCCATGAGCCATCAGGTCGGTGGGCTGCTGGACGCGCCGCACGGCGTGGTCAACGGTGTCCTGCTGCCACACGTGATCCGGTACAACGCCCGGGCCAGCCCGGAGCGCTTCATCGACCTGGCCCGGTCGGCGGGCATCGCCGTCGACGGCATGCCCGGCGAGGAGGCCGCCGAGCTCCTCGCCCAGCACGTCCGCCGGCTGGCCGACGACGTGGGCGTTCCTCGAGGGCTGCGCGAGCTCGGGGTGTCCGACACCGACATCGACACGTTGGCGCACACCACACTCGACGACGCGTGTCTGACCACCAACCCGCGCACGGCGTCCGAGGCGGAGATCCAGCAGCTGTTCAAGGACGCGTTGTGACGACGCGGCCACAGCAGCCTCCGCCGGACCTGGCCACCCTCACGGGGGTCAGGTCCGGCAAGGGCTCCTACTACCGCGCCTACGTCAACTCCGACGAGCGGATGCAACGCGCCGTACGCGCGATGGACTCGATCTCGCGGGCGCTGGTGCGCACCCATGAGGGGCCTCGCGGGCTGCTGGAGGAGGTGGTGCGCGCGGCGGCCGAGCACCTGCAGGCCGAGTGGACCCTGCTGGCCCTGTCCGACGGGCACCTCAGGGGCGCCCGGCCCCGCTTCCTCGTGCTGGGTCCGGCCGACGGACCGCACGGGCAGCCGACCGCGGACGACTCCGGACTGCCGCCGATGGTGCAGCGCGAGCTGGGTGCCATCCGCGCCGGACACGCGGTGCGCAGCAACGACGACGGCCGCTGGGTGCGGGTGCCGATGACGCTCGAGGGGCGGCCCATCGGCTGCCTCGTGGGCCTCCACCAACTCGCGGTCGACCCCGAGCCGGGCGACCTGTCGGTGCTGCGCATCCTCGCCAACCAGGCGGCGGTCTCGCTGCACACCTCCGAGCAGTACCAGGCCAGCATGGCCCTGCACCGGCGAGCCCAGCTCCTGCACGACGAGGCCCGCGCACACGAGCGGGATCTCGAGGTGCGCACCTCCGAGCTCCGGCGGGCCGAGGACCGACTGGTGCTGGCGCACCAGCGCGAGCTCATCGACACCGAGAGGCATCGGATCGCTCGTGAGCTGCACGACTCCGTGGCGCAGTACGTCCTCTCGGCTGGCATGGCCGTCGAGGTGGCCCGAGGCGAGGCGGAGTCCCTCGGTGAACCCGGCGCCGGCATCTCTCATCGACTCGGCACGGCCAAGGAGCTCTCGCAGCAGGCGGTCGACCAGCTGCGGCGAGCGATCTACGCCCTGCACCGCACGCCGAGCGACACCGTGGTCGAGTTGCCCGAGCTGCTGCGCGAGGTGGCCGCCCACCATCGACCACAGCTGGTGGTCCAGGTCAGGGTCGAGGGGGAGGCCGTGACGCTCCCGGCCGAGGCGGGGCACGAGATCGCCAGAGCGGTCGGCGAGGCGATGTTCAACGTCGCCGTACACGCGCGAGCGGAGCGGGCCGTGGTGCGTCTGCGCTACCAGCCTGACCAGGTGCTGGTGTCGGTCGCCGACGACGGTCGGGGCGATCCCAAGGAGCTGAGCCGGCTGCTGCGCCTGGAGCGCGGTCGATCCGGCGACGGGTCGCACCGCGGCCTCGCCAACATCGAGAGCCGCCTGATCGAGCTGGGCGGCAGTGTCGCCTTCCGCCGGGCCCGCATCGGGGGAGTCCGCGTCGAGATGCGCATCCCGCTCCCACTCACACCGCCCGACCGGCCGGGCATCATCGACCACCTGGTCGCGACGGGGACGCGGCCGCCGGCCGACCTGAAGGACCACCGAACAAAGGACGGCTCGTGACGACGCTGACACCACCCCAGCACGGCAATGACGTGGAAACGGTGCGGATCATGCTTGTCGACGACCACGCCATCGTTCGGCAGGGACTGCGCTCGATCCTCGAGCGGGAGCGCGACCTGATCGTGGTCGCCGAGGCATCCACCCCCGACGAGGCGCTCACCGTGATCGGCCGCTCGGCGCCGCACATCGTGCTGCTCGACCTGAAGCTGTCGACGGCGTCGGACACCGAGGGGCTCGACCTCTGCGCCGAGCTCACGAGCCGCCATCCCGACATCGGGGTGCTGGTGCTGACCACCTTCCTCGACGAGCAGCTCGTGCTGAAGGCCATCCGCGCCGGCGCGCGGGGCTATGTCCTCAAGGACGTCGACACGTCCGGACTCGTCCGGGCGATCCGCGACATCAGTCGTGGCGAGAGCGCGTTCGACGCGCGCTCCGCGGCAGCGATGGTGCGCGGGCTCAACACGCCGGACCCTGAGGAGTCCCAGCAGCTGACCGCCCGCGAGCGCGAGGTGCTGCGTCTGCTGGCCCGCGGGCTCTCCAACCGCGACATCGGCGTCAAGCTCTACATCTCCGAGACGACCGCGAAGTTCCACGTCGGCAACATCCTGCGCAAGCTCGGCGTCTCCCGGCGCGCCGAGGCCGTCTATGAAGCGACCAAGCTCGGACTCATCTAGAGGTCGAACTAGCGCTTGTCGATCACCAGCCAGCCGCCGTG
>NZ_JANPEO010000559.1:0-3918 GCF_031422975.1 Nocardioides sp.
GTGGTTGGTCTTCGGCTACGACGTGGCGCTGGACGACGGCGCCTCGGTGTCGGCGGAGGTGTCCCCGTGAGCCGGGTCAGGCTTGCCCGCCTGGGGCGCTGGGTCGTTCTGCTGACAGCGGTCGCGCTCGTCATACCCACACCAGCGGTGCAGCCCGCGTCCATCAGCCTGACCACCGTCGAGACCGCGAGGGCGGTCGACTGGGGCGACGACGTGCTCTGGGTCCTGGTCCTCGGGTCGGACGCGCGATCCGGCACCCCGGTCACGAGCGGACGCACGGACGCGATCCAGCTGGTCGGGTTCAACTGGCGCCGCAGGAGCGCGGTGAGCATCGGCATCCCGCGGGATTCCTGGGTCGAGCTTCCTGGGCTCGGCTTCGAGCGGATCAACGCCGCGCTGGCGGATGGCGGGACCGAGGTCGCGGCGCGGGCTGTCGGCGACCTGGTCGGGATCACACCCGATCTGGTGCTGGTCACCGGCTTCACGGGATTCGTGGACATGATCGAGGCGGTCGGTCCGATCCACGTGGAGTCTCCGGTCGCCTTTCCCGACAACGTGCACGACCTCGTCGTACGACGGGGGGCCAACCGGTTCGATGCTGGTGAGGCCTTGTCGTTCGCCCGGATCCGGCGGGGCCTGGTCGGCGACGACCTGGCTCGTTCGGCCAACCACCAGCGACTGATGCTGGGTGTCCTCGACCAGCTGCGCGCGCACGAGGACCGCGCGGGGTTCATGGAGGCCGCCACGCTCGCCGCGATCGGTGGCCTCGAGACCGACCTGAGCCCGGTCGAGCTGTACCGCTTCGCCCAGGCCGTGACGGGCATCGACCCCTCTCGCACGCGAGCGTGCGTGATCGGCGGCGAGCCGTTCACCAGCGAGGCCGGGGCGAGCGTCCTCCTCCCGGACACGGACCAGGCCACAGCGCTGGGGGACGACGCCGAGGACGACGCCATACTCCAGGGCGGTTGCCGGTCCCGCTGACCCCTCGTCAGCCAAGGCCGGCGTCGCGGGCCATCACGATGGCCTGGGCACGGTGCGCGACCTGCAGCTTGGCGAAGATGTTGCTGGCGTGGTTGCGCACCGTCTTGACCGACAGGCTCAGCTGACGCGCGATCTCGGCATTCTCCTTGCCCTCGGCGATCAGGCCAAGGACCACCCGCTCCCGGTCGGTCAGCTCGGGGAACGCCTCCACCGCCGGCCGCGCGCGCACCGACCGGAAGTAGGTCATCACCCGGTCGGCGATACCGGGACCGAAGATCACCTCACCCGCCCCCACCGCCTCGATCGAACGCACGATCTCCTGCCGCCGGGCTCCCTTGAGCAGATAGCCACGCGCCCCCGCCCGCACCGCCGCGAACACGGACTCCTCATCCTCCATCATCGTCAGCACCAGCACGCTGATGTGTGGAGACGACTGCACGATCCGGGCGGTCGCCTCCACTCCGTTCAGACGGGGCATGTGCAGGTCCATCAGGACCAGGTCGGGCTGCAGGTCGAGGGCCAGCGTGACCGCAGCCATGCCGTCGGCCGCATGCCCGACGACCTCGATCGTGGTCGTCGACGCGAGCAGTGCCTCGACACCGTGTCGGAAGTCTTCGTGGTCGTCCGCCACCAGCACCCGGATTCGTTCCACGGATCAATCCTCGCTCTCGTCGGGTATCGGTAGCACCACGTCGACGATCGTTCCCGATCCGGGCAGCGAGGTCACGACGCAGGTTCCACCAAGCTCCTGGGCACGTTCGCGCATCGAGAACAGGCCTACACCCGCGAGATGATGCTCGGCCAGCCCCGAGCCGGAATCGGCGATCTGCACGAGCAGTGCATGCATGTCCCGGCGGAGCGTCACGACGCACGTCTGGGCCCCGCTGTGCCGGAGCGCGTTGTTCGCTCCTTCGAGCGAGATTCTGTACGCCGCCACCTCGACCGCGGCCGGCAACGGCTCCACATCGTCCGCGGCGTCGATCGTGATCGTCATCCGCGGCATCGATGTCACTGAGCCCGTCGACAGGCTCAGCGCTTCGGCGCGCTGTCGCAACGCGGACACCAGGCCGAGCTGGTCGAGGGCAGGCGGGCGCAACCCGTCGACCAGTCGCCGAACCTCCGCGATCTCCTCCCGCGCCTGCTCCGACAGCCGACCCACGAGGTCGGCGGCCTCCTGCGGGTTCACCGCGATCAGGTCCTGGGCCGTCTCGAGGCGCATGGCCAGACTGGCCAGCGCGGGGCCCAGCCCGTCGTGCAGGTCGCGGCGCAAGCGGCGACGCTCCTCCTCGCGCGCGGCCACGAGGTGCTGGCGAGATCGCTGGAGCTCGCGGTTGATGACCACTGCCTGGACCAGGGCACCGACCTGGCTGCCGACATCCTCCAGCAGGCGTCTGTCCCCCGGCCCGAAGGGGTCGCGACTGGGCTCCATCTCCAGGCGCAGCGACCCCAGCGTCGCGCCGCCCACTGCCAGGTCGACGTCGACGGGCACCCCCACGGACAGGCCGGTGGACGTCACGACCCCAGGAGACGACTCGGTCGCAAAGACCTCGATCGCGGCATACGTCAGGCGAAGGCGGCGGGCGAGCAGGGTCAACATCTCCTGCAGCGCGTCCTCGGGCGCCGTCATCGGGTCGAGCCGTCGCAGGTCCGACACCACGCGGCGCGGCAGCTCGCGGTCCCCGTACACCAGCCTGCGGGCACCTCGTTCGAGACCGAGCGCCACCGGCAGGAGCACCAGTGCCACCAGCCCGCCGGCGAGCATGGACTCCGCCGCGATGTCGGAGGCGAAGTCGACGGCGCGAACCAGCGAGATGAAGGCAGAGCCCACCAACGCCGCCACGGCCGCCTGCACCGCCACCCGCCGGACGGTGGGCTCGATCGTGTCGAGCCGGTAGCGCCCGATCGCGACCGTGGCGCACCCGACCACCGCAGGCGCGAGGATGAGCGAGAGCACGGACCAGGGGACGAGCGGGTCTCCCGTGAGCCATTGCGGGACCTGGCCGAGCAGCAGCCTCGCCGCCAGCCCCCCGCCGACGCCGATGAGGGCGAGCCGCGTGGCCATCAGGTCGTCGCGTTGCCGCGCCCGGGAGTAGGCCCACCCCGTCGCCACCACCATGGCGGGGACGCTGACGAGCAAGGCGGGTCCCAGGACGGTGGCCCACGTCTGCCATGCCTGCGGCCCTCCGTCGAGCAGTCGTTCTCGACCGTGCAGCAGCCATATCGCCCAGCCGGCCGCCGGCACGAGGAAGGGCACGACGACGGCCCAGGGACGCCGCCGCAGCCACTTCGGCGTGTCCGCCACCGTGAGGGCCGCAACGACTGCGCAGCCGACGCCGAACGCTGCCAGGGCCTCCCCGCCGAGGTGGGGCCAGAGCCCCCGCGATCCAGCGAGGTCAATCGCCCCGAGCCCGAACGGATACGCCGTCAGTGCCGCCGGGCCGAGGGACGAGGCGGCCATGAAGGCCCGCGAGGCAGCAGCAGCGGGCCGCAGCCAGAAGGCGAAGGAACCGGCGGCCAACAGCAGTGCCACGAACGTCACCGCACCCGGGTTCGCCCAGATCGCCGAGGTCACCGGATAGCGGATCAGTGGCACGGAGATCTTGAGCGTCAAGGCGATCGATCCGGTGCCCGTCCGATCCACCAGGTAGGCCACGACCTCGCCCGCACGACGATCCGGCGCGTCCCCCGACCGAACCCAGTCCCCGGGACTGCGCCCGTCGATCTCGCGGACCACGTCACCCACCTGCAGGGGCGTGTCGCCGTAGGTCCGAGCGACGACCAGGGTGTCGCCCCACCGCTCTTCCCCGATCCCGCCCAGGGACGAGGAGAGGGTCGTGCCATCCGCCGGCCCGGCCAACAGCGCCGTCGCGGTCCAGGCGATCGGGATCACCCAGGCGACGGCGAGCACGAGCAGTCTGCGGGTGTGCGACATCGTGC
>NZ_JANPEO010000560.1:0-11059 GCF_031422975.1 Nocardioides sp.
GATGGTGTCGTTCCTGGCCGACCTCACGGAGTCGGCCACCGCCAAGGGCGCGGTCGTGCGCGGAGCGACCGGGACCGGTCGCAAGGTCGGTTTCTGAGCATGACGACGCGCTGGGCAGTGGCCGGCACGGGCTCGATGGCGGAGGCGTTCCTCGCCGACTTCACGCACGTGCCTGACACCGAGGTCGTGGCGGTCGGTTCGCGCTCGGGCGAGCGGGCGCGCGAGTTCGCGTCGAGCCACGGCATCGCCGAGGGCTGCACGTACGCCGGCCTGCTCGTCTCGGCTGTCGACGTCGTCTACATCGCCACCCCGCACCCGCAGCACCACGCCCTGGCCATCGCCGCCCTCGAGGCCGGCAAGCCGATCGTGGTCGAGAAGGCGTTCACTGCCTCGCTCGCCGACACCCGGGAGATCGTCGACCTCGCCCGGGCGCGGGGAGTGTTCTGCATGGAGGCCATGTGGACGCGGTTCCAGCCGGCCGTGGTGAGGGCCAAGCGGCTCGTCGCCGACGGTGCGATCGGTGACGTGATCGCCGTCCAGGCCGACCTCGGCGCCTATCGCGGCTACGACCCCGCCTCGCGGCTGTTCGCACCCGAGCTCGGGGGCGGTGCCACTCTCGACCTCGGGGTCTACGTCATCTCGATCGCCCAGCACTTCCTCGGCACGCCGGACTCCGTCACAGCCAGTGGGACGCGCTACCCCAACGGGGTCGATGCCAGTGCCGTCATCCAGCTGTCGTACGCCGACGGGCGTGCCGCGTCCCTGGCGTGCGCGCTCACCACGGAGTCGCCCGGTCGGGCCGTCGTCTGGGGCACCGGCGGTTCCATCGAGATCGCCCCCCGCTTCCACCACCCGACCCGGCTCGTCGTGCGCCGCAACGGAGCCGACGCGGAGACCCTCGATCTTCCGGTCCGGGGACGGGGCTACGTCCACGAGATCGACGAGGTCAACCGCTGCCTGGCGGCCGGGCTCACGGAGTCGCCGACCATGCCACTCGCCGACACCGTCGACGTGCAGTGGGTGATGGCGCAGACGCTGGCGCAGATCAGTCGGTGACGCGCCCGCGCATCGACTTGAGGTGACCGCGTTCCTTCTTCGCCTTGAGCCGACGCTCCTTCGAGCCGCGCGTGGGCCTGGTCGGGCGGCGGGGTGGCGCAGGCGGGGCCAGCGCACTCCGGAGGAGATCGGCGAGCCGCTCGCGGGCGGCGCTCCGGTTGCGGTGCTGCGAGCGGTGCTCGGAGGCAGCGATCGCGATCACGCCACCCGGCCAGCGTTGCAGGGCCCGGCGGCGCTGCACGTCGGAGAGCGACGTCGCGGTGCGGAGGTCGTAGTCCAGCTCGACCCGGCTGTCGCTGGTGTTGACCGACTGGCCACCCGGTCCGGGGGAGCGGGAGAAGCGCTCGACGAGGTCGCTGTCGGGGATGACCAGACCGTCGGGCAGGCCCGGTCCGGACGGGACCTTCACCGGCCCCGCTTGCGCCACTCGATGGCCGGGCAGGTGTCCATCACCATCGGCACACCCGCGGCGATCGTCCGGTCGAAGGCCGCCTCGTCGATGACGCCGAGCTGGAGCCACACCGCCTTCGCACCGACAGCCACCGCCTGGTCGGCGAACTCGCCCGCGTGCTCGGAGCGACGGAACACGTCGACCACGTCGATCGGGAACGGCACGTCGGCCAGGGTCGCGAAACCCTGCTCCCCGTGCACGACGGGGGCCGCAGGGTGGATGGGCACGATCCGCTTGCCGCGCGACTGCAGCAGCTGGGCGATCGACCACGCCGTGCGCGACGGGTTGTCGGAGAGGCCCACGATGGCCCAGGTCTCGAGGTCGTCGAGCATCAACGAGAGCGCATCCGGGTCCTGCCAGCCAGATGTCATCTCACGAGCCTAGCGGCGCCCTCACGCCTCGATGCGCTCCAGCAGGAAGACGGGGATGAGGCGGTCCGTCCCTTCGGCGTACTTCGCGTACTGCGGGAAGGCAGCCGCCGAGCGCTCCCACCACAGTGCGCGCTCGTCACCGCTGATCTCGCGGGCGCGGTAGGTGCCGGTCGTGGGGCCGTCCTGGAGGTCGACCACCGGGTCGGCCAGGAAGTTGGCGTACCACGACGGGTTGTCGTCGGCGCCGCCCTTGGACGCGACCGCCGCGTAGACCCCCTCGTGCTCGACCCGCATGACCGGGTTCTTGCGCAGCAGCCCGGACCTGGCGCCGCGCGAGGTGATCACCACGATCGGTCTGCCCATGACCTCGTTGCCGTCGGCTCCTCCCGTGGCCTCGTACTTCTCGACCTGCGTGCGGACCCACTCGGTGGGGCTGGGTGCATACCTGCCCTGCAATGTCATGGCTCCACTCTGTCTCGTTGGTGGGCGCGGTTCAACGGCGGAGATTACTCCTACGTAGAATCCGGCGCCATGAGCGACTTCTACGCCCTCCCCGAGGAGCACCAGGCCATCCGCGAGGCCGTCCGCGCACTCTGCGACGCGAAGGTTGCGCCGTACGCCGCCGCTGTGGACGAGGAGGCTCGCTACCCGCAGGAGGCGCACGACGCGCTGCAGGCTGCCGACTTCCACGCCCCGCACGTGCCCGAGGAGTACGGCGGCGCCGGTGCCGACGCGCTCGCGACCGTGATCGTGATCGAGGAGGTCGCCCGGGCGTGCGTCTCCTCCTCGCTGATCCCTGCCGTGAACAAGCTCGGGTCGCTGCCCGTCATGATCGGCGGTGGCGAGGAGATCAAGGAGAAGTACCTCACCAAGCTCGCCGCGGGCGAGGGTGGCTTCTCCTACTGCCTCTCCGAGCCCGACGCCGGCTCCGACGCGGCGGCCCAGAAGACGACCGCGGTCCGCGACGGCGACCACTACGTCCTCAACGGCGTGAAGCGCTGGATCAGCAACGCGGGCGTCTCCGAGTTCTACACGACCCTCGCGGTCACCGACCCGACGCTGCGCACCAAGGGCATCTCGGCCTTCGTGGTCGAGAAGTCCGACGAGGGGGTCTCGTTCGGGGCGCCGGAGAAGAAGCTCGGCATCAAGGGGTCGCCGACCCGCGAGGTCTATCTCGACAACGTCCGCATCCCGGTCGACCGGATCATCGGTGCCGAGGGCGAGGGCTTCGAGATCGCCATGAAGACGCTCGACCACACTCGCATCACCATCGCCGCACAGGCCGTCGGCGTCGCCCAGGGCGCCCTGGACTACGCCCTGGGCTACGCCCAGGAGCGTCAGCAGTTCGGCAAGTCGATCGCCGACTTCCAGGGCCTGCAGTTCCTGCTCGCCGACATGGGCATGAAGGTGGAGGCCGCTCGCCAACTGACCTATGCCGCCGCGGGTCGCTCCGAGCGCGGCGACCGGGACCTGACGTTCTTCGGTGCCGCGGCGAAGTGCTTCGCCTCCGACGTGGCCATGGAGGTGACCGTCAACGCCGTGCAGGTGCTCGGTGGCTACGGCTACACCCGCGACTACCCGGTCGAGCGGATGATGCGCGACGCCAAGATCACCCAGATCTACGAGGGCACCAACCAGGTCCAGCGGATCGTGATGGCCCGCCAGCTCCTCGCGGGAGTGCAGTCGAAGCTCTGAGCCCGCTCATGCTGCAGGGGTGAGACCGGGGCGAGGCTCCAGCGTGCCGCTGGGGACGTCGAGGAGCCGATCGCGGAGTCGGCGCAGGATGCTCGACAGCAGGCGCGACACCTGGGTCTGCGTCACGCCGAGCTGCTCGCCGATCTCGCTCTGGGTCGCGCCCTGGAGGAAGCGAAGCTCCAGGATGCGACGCTCGCGCGCTGAGAGCTCACGCACGAGCGGGCCGAGCACCACCCACGCCTCGGCGCTGTCGAAACCCGCCTCCCGCTGCGCCAGTCGGTCGTACGGCGACTCGCCCCCCGTCACGATGGCATCCAGTGAGTCGACCCTGAAGAACCCGCTGGCCGACACCGCCTCGATGACCTGGTCGACGTCCACGGCGAGGTGCGAGGCCAGCTCGCTGGGCCGCGCGGCACGGCCGAGCTGCTGCACGAGGACATCGTGGGCCGCGTTGATGCCGGCCTGCAGCTCCTGGACGGGTCGTGGCGGTCGCACCATCCAGCCACGGTCGCGGAACCAGCGACGCAGCTCCCCGCGGATGCTCGGGACGGCGAAGCTCAAGAACTCGGTGGCCTTGGCGGGGTCGTAGGCCCGCACCGCCTTCACGAGGCCGAGGGACGCGACCTGGCGCAGGTCGTCGATCTCCACGCCCCGACCCTCATAGCGGCGAGCCTCCTGCAGGGCGACGACGAGGTTGAGCCGAATCACCTCGTCCTCGATCGCGCGACGGGGGCAGGCCGGGTCGGACAGCTGCGCCAGCAGGTCGCTGGTCAGCCTCGAGCGCATCTGGCGCGTGAGTCTTGGTGACGAGGAAGCGGGGAAGGAGGTCAGCGACACGACTCAGATCCTTTGGACGGACCGGTGTGGCTCGCTGCTTGACCACTCGCAGCCATGAAACCAGCGAATCGTGCTCCGGACAAGGTCGCGAAGGCCTCACGAGGTGTTCGTCGGCCGATGCCGGGGTCTGCGTGAGTCCGGCATCGGCCGACCGCCTGGCTGCGGGCGGGAACTCTCAACGGTGCCGTACCCACACGGGCGGGAGCCATGCATGGCGATCGGTTCGGTGGGTACGGGCCCGTCATGACCGACACCCGGCTGCCGCTCGAGGAGGCTCCGTCCATCGTCACGGGCGAGGACCTTGCCGATCTGTTGGGACGCCAGCACAGCGAGCTGCGCACCCTGTTGTGCCGTGTCCCGCTGCTGCACGACGGGGCCCGCGAGGATGTCTTCCTCCGCGCTCGGCGGCTGCTGGCCGTCCATCTCGAGCTGGAGACCGAGCTCCTGCTGCCCGGGCTCGATCGGGTGCCGGCCGACTTCCGTCTGGACGAGGAGGTCGTCGCCGCGGAGCGGGAGGGGTTGGAGTCCATCGACTTCGACGCGGCGCTGGCGAGGGTGGCGGTCGCCTTCCTCCGACACGTGGGGGTGCTGGAGGGGGTGAGGCTGCGGGGGCAGCTCTCGCCCCCCGCAGGAGAGGCCGTCGCGGCCGCGATCAGGTTGTGGGACGGGCGAGGGGACGCCTATCTCGGCAACACTTGGTCGGACATGGTCGCGACGGTCTCCGAACAGGTGGTCAGTGGGGCAGACTCCGCGTCTCGATGAGCTGTCGCGCCACGACGTGCAGCTTGACGTTGGTGTGCTGGGAGTGGCGCCGGAGCACGGCGAAGGCCTGCCCTGCGTCCAGGCCGTGACGCTCCATCAGGATGCCCTGGGCCTGGCCGATCAGGTTGCGCGCCTCGATCGCCCTGAGCAGGTGCTCGGTGCCCCGCGCAGCCTCGAGCGCAACCGCGGCGTGGCGCGCCAGCATGTGCGCGACGTCGAGATCGTGCGAGCCGAAGGCATCGACATCGTGGGCGTAGAGGTTGAGGCTGCCGAGCACCTGGCGCGTGGTGGAGAGCCGAGCCCCGATCATGCTGCGCACCCCGGCGGCGTCGACAGCGGCACACCACGTGGGCCAGCGCGTCTCGGTGCGGACGTCACGGACGATGACACAGGGTCGGTCGGCGATGAGGTCGAGGTCCGGGCCCTCGCCCGCCTCCCACTGGATCAGGTCGAGCTGGGAGACGACGTCGTGGTCGGAGGCGACCGTCTCCACCCGCGACCCCTCGTGCACCAGGATCACGCCCGCGTAGACGCAGTCCAAGATCTGGGCGGCGAACTCCACGATCCGCTCGACGGTCTCGGCGGGGGTCGTGACCTCGTGCAGGTCCACGGCGAGCTCGGCGAACGACTCCGCATCGACGGACAGGGACATCAAGGACCTCCTGAACTGCCCGGTCCTCGGGCTGCGGATATGAATCCCGAGAGCATTCTCTCACGCGCAGGAGCGTGTGCCCCGGCCAGCGCGTCCGGACGGGCCGTGCATTCGGCGGCGCCGGGGCCGGAAGAACAGCAGCCAGGCGGCCGCTATCAGCAGCACCCACGGCGCTGCCTTGAGAACAGCCACCGCGACTAGGATCCCGATCACGACAACCGGCACGAAGGACGGCACCACTGGGCCACGACGAGCGGAGAGAGGCCCTCGCGCGGGAGCCACCGGAGCCACGGCGCGGGGAAGGTCCCAGAACAGCTGGTCCAGATCGGCCCGGGTGCGGGCCGACCAGATGGCGTCGAGCCGTTCGTCGTACTCCTCGTGGTCGAGCCGGCCCGCCGCGAAGTGATCACCCAGGCGGGAGGTCGCGACCTCCCGCTCCGCGTCGCCGATCCGGGGGTCCATCACCGGCTCCGCTCGTCGCCGTCGCCGTCGCCGTCGCTGTCAGCGTCGTCGTTGTCGCTGGCTGCTGCTCCGTCCGCGAGGATGCCGTAGAGGGCGCGCCTGGTGTCGACCAGGACGCCGATCGCGGCCTTGCGCTGACCGTCCGAGCCCTGGGTGACGATCTGCCACACCGCGCTCATCATCTGGCCGATCTCCGACTTGAGGTCTCCCGAGGTGCCCGTGGTGGCGCGCTGCGTGGCGCGCTCGTAGGGCGCCCAGACCGCGCCCAGGTCGGCGGTGTGCGCCTCGACGTACGCCGAACCGTCGCTCGTCAGCTGCAGGGTCTTGCGACCGCGCTCGTCGTCGGTCTCGACCAGGCCCTCGTCCTGCAGCTGCTGGATCGTGGGGTAGACCGAGCCCGGGCTCGGGCGCCAGGCGCCGTCACTGCGCTCGGCGATCTGCTGGATGACCTGGTAGCCGTTGATCGGCTCCTCACGGGCCGCCGCGTCGGCGACGACCGAGAGGATGGCGAGGCGGACGTCGCCGCGCGTGGCGCGCGGGCCCGGGCCGCTGGGCGTCGCGCCGGGTGCGCCCCACCCGAGCAGGCCCTGCACCCACGGCGGGGGACCGCCGTGACCGCCCCCGAACCCGCCACTGCGACGGCGCTGGGCGCCGTCCCAGCCCTGCCAACTGCTGGCGTGCTGCTGGAAGCGCTGCTCCCAGTTCTTGTTGCTCATAGCGTTCTCCCTGTTCCGTCAGTCGCCGTGGTATCGCCAACCTATTGCGATATATCGCGATAGTAGACACGGAACAGTCCAGCGTTCAAGGGGGAACCCCTCAGAAGATCTCCGGCAGGTCGGAGGCGCGACCGGTGAAGGACGGCGAGCGCTTCTCCCGGAAGGCGGCCACGCCCTCCGCGCCGTCGCCGATCGAGGTGTGGAACATCGCCAGCGAGTCGGCGATGTGTGTCTCGAGCGGGTGCGGCGAGGCGGTGCCGGCGTAGATCAGTCGCTTGGCGAGCGCGAGGGCGACGGGGGAGCGGTCGACCACGAAGGAGCGGGCCAGCTCGAGCGCCGCGGGGACCAGGTCCTCGGGCTCGTGGATCGAGTGGACAAGCCGGCCGGCCAGCGCCGCGTCGGCGGTGAGGATGTCTGCGGAGTAGACCCACTCGAGGGCCTGCTGGGTGCCGACGATGCGCGGCAGGAACCACGTGGAGCAGGCCTCGGGCACGATGCCGAGCCGGCCGAAGACGAAGCCGATCCGCGCCCTGCTCGACACGAGCCGCAGGTCCATCGCCAGTGTCATCGTCGCGCCGATACCTACCGCGGCACCGTTGATGGCCGCGATCACCGGCTTGGGGCAGGCGTGGACGGCCAGCGTGACCTTGCCACCGGTGTCGCGGACGCCGCTGTGCCACGGCTCCTCGGTGAGGTGCTCGCGCAGGTCGGCGGGCGTCGGCGACAGCGACGCGTCGAGGCCGAACACGTTGCCCTCGGCCGACAGGTCCATGCCGGCGCAGAACGCCTTGCCGGCTCCAGTGACGACGATCGCCCTGATGTCGTCATCGTCGGCCGCGGCCAGGAAGAACGCCTCGAGCTCGCGCGCCATCGTCACCGTGAACGAGTTCATCGCCTCGGGTCGCGACAGGGTCAGCAGCGTGACCCCGTCGTCGTCGGTCTCGACGGTGAGGGTCTCGTAGGTCACTTCGCGAGTCCGCTCGGCGTGCACAGGTTGTCGGGGATCCCGGCGGTGTCGTCCTCGCTGATGTGCTTGAACAGCGCCGGCGCGCGCTCGGAGTCCCAGTTGACGGCCAGGTCACTGATGGGTACGCCGCAGGTCAGACCGTTCTCGCCGTCCACCCGGGTCATCGCGAACGCAAAGCGGCCCAGCGAGATCGGGCTGGTGCCCTCGCTCACCGAGAAGGACGAGGCCGAGCTGTTCGACAGGTTGAAGTAGCGCAGCGGGTTGATGAAGGTCCACGGCGAGAGGGCCTTGCTGCCGATCGCCGAGACCACCTCACGCTGGTGGGCCGCACGGTCGATGTCGCCGAGGTTGGACGTGTGCCGCGAGCGGGCGTAGCCGAGCGCCGTCTTGCCGTCGGCCTCCTGGCAGCCCTTCTTGATGTCCAGGTTGGCGAGCGGGTCCTTCATCGCGGACTTCGGACAGATCTCGACGCCGCCGACCGCGTCGACCATGCCGACGAAGCCGCCGAAGCCGATCTCGACGTAGTCGTCGATCCGGATCCCGGTCTCGTTCTCCAGGGTCTCGATCAGGAGCTTGGGGCCGCCGTAGGCGAAGGCCGCGTTGATCTTGGTCGTGCCGTGACCCGGGATGTCGACGATCGAGTCTCTCGGGATCGACATCAACATGTTGGGGCCGTCGCCGGTGTGCAGCAGCATGATCGTGTCGGTGCGCTGGCCGACCTCACCGCCGGTGCCCAACTCCTTGCGCTGCTCCTCAGTGAGGTCGTCGCGCGAGTCGGAGCCGACGATGAGGTAGGTGTTGCCCGCCTGCTCGCCGGGCCTGTCGCCGTCCGGCATCGCGTCGATCTTGTCGACCTTGGACCACGCCCAGAACGGCACGGCGATCATGAAGACCAGCCACAGCAGGATCAACAGCTTCACGAAGCCGAAGCGGAAGCGGGGCAGCCGACGGGACCGGGCCGGCTTCGGCGGCGGGGCTGCGCTCGCCGTACGCGTGCCGCCACCGGGCGGGCGGCCGGACGAGCCGGCCGCGCGAGGCTGGGCCGGCAGCACGCGTGTCTCGTCCGGGCGGGCTCCCGGCTGGTCCTGCTTCGGCACCATCCGAGTCGCGTCATCGGGGCGCGCGGTCCCGCGGGAGCCGTAGAGCCAGTCGTATTCGGGGGTGCCCTCCTCGGGACCACCCTTCCCGGGGGGAGGTTGTGCCATGTCCGTGACGCTACCGTGCGCGCATGAGTGAACCGCTCACCGCGCATCCGGTGTCCTTCTCCCGTGTGTCCCTCGCGATCGTCGCCGGCTCGACGCACGCCAACCTGCTCGGCAACGTCCACGGCGGCGAGATCATGAAGCTGGCCGACTCCACCGCAGGCGCGACGGCCTATCGCCACAGCGGGCGCCCGGCCGTCACCGCGGCCATGGACGAGATGACCTTCCTGGCGCCGGTCCACGTCGGCGACATCATCAAGACCTATGCCGAGGTCAACTGGGCCGGCCGGTCATCGATGGAGATCGGGGTCCGGGTCGAGACCCAGCCGTGGGGCAATGCCTCTGATGAGCCGCTGCACGTGGCCAGCGCCTACTTCGTGTTCGTCGCCATCGACGAGAGCGGCCATCCGTGCGCGGTGCCGGGGCTGGTCGCCGAGACGCCGACAGAGGTTCGCCGCCTGCGCGAGGCCGAGATCCGCCGCGCCCACCGGCTCGCGCGCAAGATGGAGATCGATCAGGGCCGCGACTGACTGATGACCCGGCCTGGCGAGCCGCTGGGCGACCCGTCCGGAAGCTCCGGCGCGTCGGAGCCGGCTGTGACGGGTGTGACTGGTGATACTGGGCCTGCTGACTTCCCCCAGCAGAGGAGCACCACCTGATGCCGCCCGCATCTTCCCCCGGGTCGCAGGTCGCCCGGTTCACGACCCTGGACCGCGCACAACGCGTCCGCTTCCGCCGCGCCGTGGCGCTGATGTTCATGACCGTGCTGCTCCCCGGCTCGGCCCAGCTCGTCGCGGGCAACCGTCGGGTGGGCCGGATGGCGATGCGCGTCTGGATTGCGCTGGCCGTGACCTTGGTGCTGTCGGTCGTCATCTCCTACTTCTCGCACGGCTTCGCCTTCTGGGCGATCTCCAACACGCTCGTGCTCGGCCTGGTCCGTGCGGCGCTGATGGCACTGGCCATCGGCTGGGCACTGCTGTTCATGGACGCGTGGCGGCTCGGGCAGCCGCTCGGCCTGCAACAGCGCCAGCGACTCGCGGTGGTGGGCGTCAACGGCGTCCTGTGCTTCTCCGTGGCCGGCGCGCTCCTCTTCGGCGCGCACATGGTCGGCGTACAGCGCCAGTTCATGATCACCATGTTCGGCGACGGGGAGGTCGTGGGTGCCCACGACGGTCGCTTCAACATGCTGCTGCTCGGCGGGGACGCCGGCGCTGGCCGCTGGGGGCTGCGGCCCGACTCGCTGACGATCGCGAGCATCGACGCCCGCACCGGCAAGACGGTCCTGATCGGGCTGCCGCGCAACATGGCCAACTTCCCCTTCGCGGAGGGCTCGGTGATGGCCAAGCAGTTCCCTCGGGGCTTCGACTGCGACGAGTGCTACCTCAACGGCGTCAGCACCTGGGCCGGCGACAACACCGAACTCTTCAAGGGCTCCAAGACCCCCGGCGTCGACGCCACGGTCATGGCCGTCGAGGGCATCACCGGTCTCGAGATCAACTACTGGGCGATGGTCAACCTCGCCGGCTTCCGCAACCTCGTGGACGCCGTCGGCGGCGTGACCCTGACCGTCCGCGACCGCATCCCGGTGGGGCTGCCGTCCGACGACTTCTACCGCTTCATCGAGCCCGGCACCCGCAAGCTCGACGGCATGGACACCCTGTGGTTCGCCCGCGCCCGCGACGGCTCCGACGACTACTCGCGCATGGCCCGGCAGAAGTGCGTGATGAACGCGATGCTCCAGCAGATCAGCCCCCAGGACGCCTTGCGCAACTTCTCCAAGATCGCCGCGGCATCATCGGAGATGATCTCGACCAGCGTCCCCAAGAGCGAGGTCGACACGTTCCTCGACCTGGCGATCAAGGCCAAGGCGCAGAAGATCGGCACCGTC
>NZ_JANPEO010000561.1:0-6492 GCF_031422975.1 Nocardioides sp.
GCTCGGGGCGATTTCCGAGGCCGAGGAATCGATGGCTGCGGCGCTCGCAAAACCGTGCGAAACGATCCGGGAGGAGGTCGTCGCGTCGGACGCGCTCAACATCGATGACACGCCGTTTCCCCAGGGTCTTGCAGAGAAAACGCGACTCGAATTGCGGCCCGACGGACACAAGGGCACCGCGAAACTCGGTGGACTGCTGGCCTGGCAGACCCGGCGATTCACCGAACTCATGACCGAGGACAACGGCTGGGTCGTGCACGTCCGCCCCGAGCAGGTGGTCGAGATCGCCATCGACGGAGTGCAGCGCTCGACCCGCTACCCCGGTGGCGTTGCACTGAGGTTCGCCCGAGTGGTCCGCTACCGCGACGACAAGCGACCGGACGAGGCCGACACGCTCGACGACGTGCTCGCCCTCAGGACGTGGTGAAGAACTCGTCACAGGTGTGTAACTCCGGGTTTCAGCAGGCCCTAGACTCGAGGCCATGACCAGCACCGCCACCGAGGACGCCACCCCGCGAGTCGACGGTCGGCGCTCCGCGGCAGCAGCCCGCCGCAGGCAGCGCGAACGCGAGATCCTCGACGCGACTCGAGCACTCTTCGACGAGCGCGGTGTGCGCGACGCCCAGATCGAGGACATCGCGCAGGCGGTGGGGATCAATCGCGCGATCGTCTATCGCCACTTCACCGGCAAGGAAGAGCTCTTCGCGCTCACCCTGGTGGGCTACCTCGACGAGCTGCGCGTCGTCCTCGCCGACAGCGTGGCCGGTCTCGCCGGCGCCGACGACCGCCTGGCTGCCACCGTCGGCGCGTTCGTCGACTACGGGCTCAAGCATCCTGCGTTCGTGGACTGCGCGCAGGCGCTGATGCGTCGCACCGGTCCAGAGCTGCTGGAGGAGATCAGCGAGGGCGCGATGTTCCGCCTCGGGCGTGCAGTCTCGGGCTGCCTGGCGGTGCTCGGCGACGTGCTCGAGGACGGCGTGGGATCCGGCGACTTCAACGTGCACGACACGACCCTGCTCGCCAACCAGCTCTACGCCTCCGGTCTCGGCTCCCTGCAGCTCGCCCGCGTGGGCATGCTGGTCAGCGAAGCGGCGCCCGGTGTCCCGCGCATCGACCGGGTGTCCGGTGAGCAGGTCAAGACCTACCTCGTGACGTCGGCCCTGGCGCTCGCCCGGCAGGGGATCTAGGACAGATCGAGGTCGTCCAGCGCGGTCATCACCGAGCCGTGGTAGGTCGGGAACGCGAAGTGCATGCGCCGTAGGACAGCCGGAGTGACCTTGGCGTGGACCGCGAGCGTCAGCAGCGCGACCAGGTCACCCCCGGTGGGGCCGACGGCGCTGGCGCCCACCAGCAGGCCGGTGGACGCGTCGGCCACCAGCTTGAGGTGGCCCTGGTTGCCTGCACCATCGAGCCAGCCCCGTGCCGACTCGCTGATGTCGGCGAAGCCGGTGCGGACGTCAAGACCCTGCTCGCGCGCCTGTTCCTCGCTCAACCCCACCGAGCCGATCTCGGGTTCGGTGAAGGTGACCCGGCTGACGGCGCGGTAGTCGGCGAGCGGTCCGTCCTCGCCGAGCAGGTCGCCCTTGGCGACCTCGGCCTGGTAGCTGGACACGTGCGTGAAGCGGCCGTGGCCGGTGATGTCGCCGATCGCCCACAGCTTCTCGCCGGCGCGCATGCGCTCGTCCGTCTCGACCTGGGAGGCGTCCGGATCGAGGCCGACGGCGTCGAGCCCGATGTCGGTGAGGTTGTTGCTGCGACCGGCCGCCACGAGGAGCCGCTCGGCGCGGATGCGGAGGTCACCGGCGGAGATCGTGAAGCCGTCGTCGTAGTCCACCCGAGAGATGTCCACGCCGGTGTGGACGGCGATGCCCTCGGTCTCGAACACCCGGGTGAGCAGCGCGCTCGTCTCCGGCTCCTCGACGGCCAGCAGCCTGTCGGCGGCCTCGAGGACGGTGACCTCGACGCCGAAGCGCGCCAGCGCCTGCGCCAGCTCGCAGCCGATCGGGCCGCCGCCGATGATGGCCAGGCTGGCCGGCAGCTCGGTGACCTGCACGATGTCGCGGTTGGTCCAGTACGGGGTCTGGTCGAGGCCTTCGATGGGCAGCACGAGGGGCTCGGTGCCGGTGTTGAGCACGACTCCGAGCGCGGCGGCGTACGAGACGCCGTCGACCTCGACGACGCCCGGCGCCGTCAGTCGGCCATGGCCACGCACCAGGCGGACTCCGGCCTCCTGCACCGCCTTCGCGTTGGCGTCGTCAGTCCAGCCCCGGGTTGCCTCACCGGTGATCCGCTGGGCCGTGCGGGACCAGTCCGGCGTCACCGAGGCGGCACCGCTGAGCTTGTCGGCCAGGCGCACGGCACCGATCAGGTGCGATGCCCGGATCATCAGCTTGCTCGGCGTGCAGCCGTAGAACGGGCACTCCCCACCGACCAGGTGCATCTCGACACCCACGGTGTCGAGACCGGCCTCGGCCAACTGGGTCGCGAGCTCCTGACCACCCGGCCCGAGGCCGAGCACGATGACGTCGCAGGAGAGGGACTCACTCATGGCTGGTCCTTTCATCGGAACAGATGCGAATCGCGATGCAGAGGTCAGACGGTGGAGGGCTTGGCCTTCTCGATCGCGCCGAGGATCCCGTTGACGAACGTCGGCGACTCGTCCGTCGACAGGTCGCGCACCAGGCTGATCGCCTCGCTCACGGCGACGGCGTCGGGGACATCATCGACGTAGAGCAACTCGTAGACACCGATGCGCAGCACGTTGCGGTCGACCGCGGGCATCCGCCCCAGCGTCCAGCCCTCGCTGTACGTCGACAGCAGCTCGTCGATCCGGGACTGGTTCTCCACCACACCGCGCACGAGCCTGTCGGTGTAGTCGTTGGTCGGACCTTCACCGGCCTCGATGGCCCGATCGAGGGCGACGACTGCGCTCTCGGCGCGCATCTCGGAGGCGTAGAGCAGGTCAAGGGCGCGCTTGCGGGCCTTGCCGCGAGCAGACATCAGTTCTTGACGCGGCCGAGGTAGGACGAGTCGCGGGTGTCGACCTTGACCTTCTCGCCGGCGGTGATGAAGAGGGGCACCTGGATCTGGTGACCGGTCTCGAGCGTGGCGGGCTTGGTGCCACCGGTGGAACGGTCGCCCTGCAGGCCCGGCTCGGTCTCGGCGATCAGCAGCTCCACCGACGCGGGGAGCTCGACGAACAGCACGCGGCCCTCGTTGGTCGCCACGATGGCGTCCTGGTTCTCCAGCATGAAGTTCCTGGCATCGCCGACGATCTCGGGCGCGACCTCGAGCTGGTCGAAGGTCGAGGTGTCCATGAAGACGTAGGAGGTGCCGTCGTTGTAGAGGTACTGCATCGTCCGCTTGTCGACGCTGGCGGTCTCGACCTTCGTGCCGGCGTTGAACGTCTTGTCCACGGTCTTGTTGGACTCGACGTTCTTCAGCTTGGTGCGCACGAAGGCCGGGCCCTTGCCGGGCTTGACGTGCTGAAACTCGATGACGGCCCAGAGCTGGCCCTCGATGTTGAGGACCATGCCGTTCTTGAGGTCGTTGGTGGTTGCCATGGCGTGCGATCAGCCTCACTACGTTCGGTCGGGAGTCTCATCAACCCTAGCGCCCGGGCTCTGCGCGATCCGATTCGGTGGCGATGTAACACCACGCACTGCTGGCGACGTGTACCAGGTGACGGGCGGCTTCACGCCGCATCGCACCGAACAGGAGCACTGAATGCGACCCCTGAACCTCAACACGAAGCTCGCCGCCATCGCCGTGGCGTCCGTGACCATCATCGGCGGCACGTACGCCATCGGCGCAGCGGCGACCGGCGATGCGGCAGCCCCCGCCCCGGGCACCTCCCAGGTGGACGACTCCACCACGGACGACGCCGAGGACGCGGCCCCCCCCCCGCCCACGCCGACCCCCCCCCCCACCCCCACCCCCCCCCCGCCCCCCCCGCCGACCGCGCAGCCCCGCGACCACGCAGACGAGGCCGACGAGGCTGACGAGGCCGACGAGGCCGACGAGGCCGACGCGACGCACGCCCCGTCCCCGACCGCCACGCCGACCCCCACTCCGTCGGCCACGCCGACGATGGACGACGACGAAGCCGACGACGACGAAGCCGATGAGGACGAGCACGCCAGCGGCCACGACGACTCCGAGGACGCCGACAACGACGACCAGGGCGACGACAACGACGCCGACGAGGCCGACGAGGCCGACGACCAGGGCCACGACGACGACGCCGACGACGCCGCCGACGACGAGAGCAACGACGACGACTGACGGGCGTAAGGTCGAGGCAGCTGCGGAACAGGACAGGCGAGATACACGTGATGGATGACAACAAGCAGGCAACGGCCGGGTTGCGCATCGACCCCATGCCGGCTCCCGTGCCGGATCACTTCATCGCGTAGCTCGCCGCCAACGCAGCTGCCTCGACCACCCCGCGCCACGCTCGTCGCTGGGCACCCGTCCTGGCGGCCGCCGCCTGCACGGCGGTGATCGGTGCCGCCGCTCTCATCGCCGGCACGCAGCTCGACCCGCCGGGCGTCGACCCGGTGCAGAAGCCTGACGCACCCTCGCAGACCGAGACCCCTGATCCCCCGGCCCCGTCCCCGGACCTGTCGACACCCCCCTCGCCCACCACCGACCGTGACCCGAGCGTCGATCGCTCCGACGTCGAGACCGAGGCCCCCGGCTCGATCCCCGCCGCGACCCCGAGCGCCGACGCCTCCCCCTCGGGCACCGACGACCATGCCGAGGACGCCACCGGACACGACGCCGCGGATGACACCGACGGCGCGGCGACCGGCAGGCCGGGATCCGGAGACGACGACTCCGACTCCGATGGTGGCGATGCCTCCGCGAGTCCCGATGTGGAGGACGACGAGCACTCCGGTCCCGGCAACGACGGTGAGGAGCCCGGCGACAACGACAGCGAATCAGACGAGGTCGAGGACAACGAGTAGGCCGTGACCTCGACCGGACTCGTCGACCACCTGAGACTCGGCGACCCCGCCGCCTGGCGCGAGGCCTATGAGGCCCACGCCGGGCGGTTGCTGGTGTGGTTGCGCGCTCTGGCGCCCGCCGACGTCATGTCGTCGGCCGAGGATCTCGCGGCGGAGACCTGGCTGACCGCCTCGACCAAGATCGGTGAGTTCCGCGGGAGCGACGACGACTTCGCCGGCTGGCTGTTCGGTATCGGCCGGCTGCATGCGCTCAACGCCCGGCGGCGAGAAACCCGTCGCGCCACCCTGCCGACGGACTTCGCAGCCGACGACCAGGTCCCCTCCGAGCATCACGCGCCAGCCGCCGACGAGGTGGCGATGCGCGTCGCCGCCGTCCGACAACTCATCGCCCCGCTGTCACCCCGCGAGCGCGACGTCATCGTCTGTCTGGAGGTCGCGGGGCTCGACATCCGCACCACCGCGGCCGCCCTCGACATGTCCCAGGCAACAGTCCGGGTCGCGCGCCACCGCGGTCTCGCCCGGTTGCGGCGACAGCCGAGCCTGAGCCGGATGAACGTCGTGGCGGCGCCCCCGTCGGTGACAGGCCGGCCGTAGCCACGTCACCGTCGGGGCCTCCTCAGCGCAGCCCGCGGACATAGGCCGACACCGTGCGGATCTCCTTGAGGCGCTGCTCCCAGGTGACCCCGACGACCGTGAGCACGACCCCGACGAGCCCGATCAGCACCCACTGCGGGATCACCTCTGCCAGCGTCGCCTGCCGCAGCACGACCAGCGCGCCGACTCCGGCGCCGGCCAGCAGCGGGGCGGCCCAGCCGCGGGCGAGCCCGATGGCGACGAGCACCACGCAGGCGAGGCCGAGGAGCACCGAGCGGAGGCCGAGCGGGTCGACCAGGACCTGGAGCAACGTCGGAACGAGCGCCAGGCCAAGTCCGGGTGCCAGGGTGGAGATGCTCGACCTGTGGCCGCGCAGGAGCGCCACGCTTCCGGCCGTCAGCAGGACGAGCGCCAGCGGGAGGGTGTAGGCCTCAACGGTGTCGACGCCGATCTGCTGGAGACGAATCCACTGGGCCGTCGTCAGGAGAAGCAGGCCCAGCCAGGCGAGGTGGCGCCGCTCCGGGTTCAGCAGCGAGGACACGGTGGCGATCACGCCGGCGATGGTGAGATAGATGGCGAGCCACGTCTGGTCGATCGCGCCCGCGCTCACCACCGAGCCTGCGACCGCGAGCACCGAGGCCGCGCTGGCCGACACCTCGCGCTCGAGGACGGGGCGGAACACGTTCGCAACGCCGAGGAGCTGCAGCTGGTGCAGGTAGCGCCAGGCGGTGTCGATGTCGGTCAGGTGCGCGACCGTCCAGATCAGCCCGGCTCCCGTGAGGGGGGCCAGGAAGGTGCCGGCGAGGGTCAGGTCCACCGGTGCCCGCGCACCCCTCAGCTCCGCTGTCAGGGCTGCCACGGTGAAGACGGCGAGGACTGCGGCCGTGAGCCAGTCGCTGGCGAGTCCGGCCAGCAGCACCAGCGCGGC
>NZ_JANPEO010000562.1:0-3127 GCF_031422975.1 Nocardioides sp.
ACGTGAGCTCGGTCGAGATCGCGAGGAAGACCAGCGCGGCGCCGGCGCCGAGGCGGGGGGCGATGTGCGGCAGCGTGTCGCGGCGGGCGGTGGCGATCGGTCCGGTGCCGAGGCTCTGGGCGACGTGGTCGAGCACGACCGGCGCCTGTTCGAGGCCCGAGCGCACCGAGACCACGGCCCGGGGCAGGAAGAGGATCGCGTAGGCGACGACCAGCAGCAGTGCGGACTGGTAGATCAGCGGCACCAGCCGCAGGCTCGCCACGACGAGGGCCAGGCCGACGACGATGCCGGGCAGGGCGTTGGCGATGTAGGTGCTGCGCTCGATGAGGGTGCTGAAGCGGTTGCGGTAGCGCACGGCCAGCCATGCGACCGGGAGCGCGGCGACGGTGGTGGCGACGGCACCGACGGTTGCCAGCGCGACCGTGCTGCCGGTCGCCGCGAGCAGCTCGCCCACCGGGAACTCGGTGGAGCTGCCGATGACCAGCCAGTGCACGAGTGCATAGGTGGGTGTGCCGACGGCGAGGACGACGAATGCGGCGACCACGGCGACCAGCGGCCACCGCAGGGTGCGCAGGCGCGCGGGCTCGGCCAGGCGAGCAGCACCGTGTCCGATGCGGGCGTAGTGGGCGTGGCCACGCAGCCGCAGCTCGGCCAGCAGCAGGAACAGGCAGAGCAGCACCAGCACACCGGCCATCGCGGTGGCGGCGGACCCGTTGAACGTCGAGCCGTACTGGTCGTAGATCGCGGTGGTGAACGTGGGGAAGCGCAGGAGCGCGAGAGCGCCGAACTCGGCGAGCAGGTGCAGGCCGACGAGGAGCACTCCGCCGAGCAGGGCCGGGCGGAGCTGCGGCAGCACGACTCGGGAGAACGTCTGCCAGCGGCTGTGGCCCAGTGACCACGACGCCTCCTCGAGAGCCGGGTCGAGACCGCGGAGCGCGGCCACGGCAGGCAGGTAGACGAGCGGGTAGTAGGAGAGCGTGGTGACCAGGAAGGCGCCGCCGAAGCCGTTGATCGAGCGGTCGAGCGAGATCCAGGCATAGCCGTTGACGAAGGCAGGCACGGCCAGTGGCGCGACGAGTAGTCCGTGCCACAGGCGCCGTGCCGGCAGGTCGGTGCGCTCGACGAGCACCGCCAGGGCGACGCCGAGCAGGGCGGTCGCGGCCATGCAGGCCGCCGCCAGTGTCACGGTGTTGCGGAGCAGCTCCAGGATCCGCGGCCGCACCACGAGCTGCCAGATCTCGACCGGTCCGATGATGACGGTGTAGGCGGCGACGTACATCAGGGGAATCAGCGCCAGTGACGCGACGACCACCCCGGCCGCGAGCAGCAGGGGTGGCGTCGGTGGCCGGTTCCCGGTCCTCAGAGCAGCCCGGCTTCGGTCATCAGCTCGGTGACCTGGGGTCCGTTGAGCTTGGAGATGTCGACGGCCGGCGGCTCGAGCTCGTCGAACGGCTTCACCTCGCGGTTGAGGCTGGCCGCCGGGTTGAGGGGGTACTCCAGGGCGTAGGACTCGGCCATCGCCTGCTGCGCGTCGGTGCTCGTCAGCCAGTCGACGAACTGCTCAGCGGCCTCGGCGTGCTCGGAGCTCTTGAGGATCCCGGCGCCGGAGACGGACAGGAACGCGCCCGGGTCCTGGTCGCCGAAGAAGTGGAGTGCGGAGCTGTCGGAGTCGGAGCCGCTCTCCGCACGGTCGCGATACCAGTAGTAGTGGTAGGCGATGCCGGCGTCGATCTCGCCGGCGTTGGCCGACTGCATGACGACGAGGTTGTTCTGGAGGATGACACCGTTGGCCTTGAGGCCCTTGAGCCAGGCGCGGGTGGCGTCCTCGCCCTCGAGCTCGAGCACGGCGCTCACGATCGCCTGGAAGTCGGCGCCGGTGGGGGAGAAGCCCACCCGGCCCTGCCACTGCGGCTCGGCGAAGTCCAAGATGCTGGCCGGCAGGTCGGCCTCGGTGACGGTGTCGGTGTTGTACATGACCACGGTCGACCTGGCCAGGAAGCCGACCCAGTTCTTCGAGCTCGGGACATACGCCGCCGGGATGGTCGCCAGCGCACCGGTCGGCGCCGGAGAGAAGAGGCCCGCATTGTCGACGATGCTCATGGCCGGGGAGTTCTCCGTGAGGAAGACGTCAGCCGGGGAGTCGGTGCCCTCCTCGACGATCTGGTTGGCCATCTCCAGGTCCTGGCCGCTGCGCAGCTCGACGTCGAGGCCGGACTCCTCCTCGAAGAGCGGCACCAGCTGGTCGAGGAGTTCCTCGTGCTGGGCGTTGTAGATGACCAGATCGGGCGGATTGAGGATGCTGCACGCGCTCAGCGGCGTGATCAGCGCCGCAGCCGCGGCGATTCCGGCCAGGCCGGCGAACCGACGCAGGGTGCAGGGAGTGCGCACAGACGTGTCCTCGTCCTCGTTCTTTAGGGTCGCCTAACCTTACTGCGGAACAAGCGGTAGACAACTTTCGCGGGAGGTTAGCGATCGTTAACCTCCCGCGCTACGCTCAGCGCATGAGCTTCGAGTTGTCGCCCGAGCATGAGCAGTTCCGTCGCAGCGTTCGCGACTTTGCGCAGGCCGAGATCGCGCCGTACGCCGCACAGTGGGACCGCGACCACCACTTCCCCACCGACGTCGTGCAGAAGATGGGCGCGCTCGGGCTGATGGGCCTCACGGCTCCGGAGGAGTACGGCGGCGCCGGGCTGGCCGGCGAGGACGGCGGCTTCACCAGCCTCTGCCTCGCGATCGAGGAGATCGGCCGGGTCGACCAGTCGATGGGCATCACCCTCGAGGCCGCCGTGGGGCTCGGCATCAACCCGATCCTGACCTATGGCACCGACGAGCAGAAGGCGACGTACCTGCCGTCCCTGGTCTCCGGTGAGCGGCTCGCCGGCTTCGGCCTGACCGAACCGGGTGCCGGCTCCGATGCGAGCGCGACGAAGACCAGGGCGGTGCTCACCGACGGCGAGTGGGTGGTCAACGGCGCCAAGCAGTTCATCACCAACTCCGGCTCCTCGATCACCTCACTGGTGACCGTCACCGCCCGCACCGGCGAGCGTGAGAACGGCCGTCCCGAGATCTCCACGATCATCGTGCCCAGCGGCACACCCGGCTTCACGGCCGAGAAGGCCTACGACAA
>NZ_JANPEO010000563.1:0-2050 GCF_031422975.1 Nocardioides sp.
CCCGCAAATGTCATGACGGGTCGGAGCGCCGACCCGCGGGCGATGACCTACCCAGCCACCGTCCGCCCAAACCAGCGGCCGTCGGTAGACTTTGGCCGGAACCCCCACCCGCGACCGGTTGGGGGTCTGCCTGCGTGCGCAGGACGCAGACATGAAGCGATGGAGGACGCCGTGACACACCCCTCGAGCCCGCTGACAGCGGTGGCCGACACCGTGCTCGGCGGACCGGTGCTGGCCGAGGCGATGGCCGAAGCGGGCCAGGTCCGGGCCCTCGACCTCACCGGTCCAGCTGCTGTGCGACCGCTCGTCGTGAAGGGCCTCGCCGACGCCGGCCGGACCGTGCTGGCCGTCACTGCCACCGCCCGCGAGGCCGAGGACCTGGTCGTCGAGCTGGCCGACCTGCTCGATCCGTCCACCGTGGCCTACTACCCGTCCTGGGAGACGTTGCCGCACGAGCGGCTGAGCCCACGCAGCGACACGGTCGGTCGTCGGTTGGCCGTGCTCCGGCGGCTCAAGCACCCCGGCACAGACGCCAGCAACGGGCCACTGCACGTCATCGTCGCGCCCGTGCGGTCGATCCTGCAGCCGCAGGTCAAGGGGCTGGCCGATCTTGCGCCGGTCGAGCTCACCGTCGGCGCCACTGCGGGGCTGGACGACGTGGTGCGCGGGCTCGCGGATGCGGCGTACTCGCGTGTCGACATGGTCGAGCGGCGTGGCGAGTTCGCCGTCCGGGGCGGCATCGTCGACGTCTTCCCGCCGACCGAGGAACACCCGCTGCGCGTGGAGTTCTGGGGCGACGATGTCGAGGAGATCCGCTCCTTCTCCGTCGCCGACCAGCGCACTGTGGAGACCCTCGACCGGCTCTGGGCGCCGCCGTGTCGCGAACTGCTGCTGACCCAGGACGTACGCCGCCGCGCGGCCGCCCTCGGGCAGGCGCACCCACAGCTCCTCGAACTGACGGACAAGATCGCCGCCGGCATCGCGGTGGAGGGGATGGAGTCGCTGGCCCCGGTGCTCGTGGACGAGATGGAGTTGCTGGTCGACCTGCTGCCCGACACGACCACCGTGCTGGTGCTCGACCCGGAGCGCGCCCGCACGCGCGCCCACGACCTCGTCGCGACCAGCGAGGAGTTCCTGGGTGCCAGCTGGGCCGCGGCCGCCAGCGGCGGCCAGTCCCCGATCGACCTCGGCGCCGCCTCCTACCGTGAGGTCGCCGACGTTCGCGGCCGTGCCATCGAGCGCAGTCTCGGCTGGTGGACGGTGAGCCCGTTCGGCCTGGACTCGCAGGAGCTCGACGTCGACGTGCTCGCCGGTGCTGTGCCCTCGAGGGCGCTCTCGGTGCAGGCTGCCGACGCCTACCGCGGCGACATCGAGAAGGCCGTCGCCGACATCCGTGGCTGGCTTGCTGACGGCTACCGCGTGACCGTGGTGCACCAGGGCCACGGGCCGGCCGAGCGGATGGTCGAGGTGCTGGGGGAGCACGACGTCGCGGCTGCGCTGATCGAGGGCGAGGTCGTCGCCGACGCGAGTGTGGTCACCGTGACCACCGGGTGCCTGGTCAGCGGCTTCGTCGACCCGGAGACCCGGATCGCCGTGCTCACCGGCGAAGACCTCTCCGGTCAGAAGGCCTCGACCCGCGACATGCGCAAGATGCCCGCGCGCCGCAAGAAGCAGATCGACCCGCTCGAGCTCAAGGCCGGCGACTACGTCGTGCACGAGCAGCACGGCGTCGGCCGCTTCGTGGCCATGCAGCAGCGGGTGCTGCAGGGTGCGACGCGCGAATACCTCGTCCTCGAGTACGGCTCCTCCAAGCGAGGTGCGCCGCCCGACAAGCTCTTCGTCCCGGCCGACACCCTGGACCAGATCACCCGCTACGTCGGCGGCGAGCAGCCGAGCCTGGACCGGCTCGGCGGCGGCGACTGGACCAAGCGCAAGAACCGAGCCCGCAAGGCGGTGCGCGAGATCGCGGCCGAGCTGATCAAGCTGTATGCCGCACGGCAGGCCACCAAGGGTCACGCATTCGGCCCCGACACCCCGTGGCAGCGCGAGC
>NZ_JANPEO010000564.1:0-9658 GCF_031422975.1 Nocardioides sp.
CCTTCGACCACACGGTCACCTCGGTGGCCACCAACGAGGAGGGCACGCCGTTGTTCGACGTCCGGGTTGCTGCCGGCACATCGGCCACGATCACCGGGGTCGAGACCCTCGTCGAGGGGTCCTACGCGTTCTTCTGCAAGCTCCATCCGCAGATGCGCGGGACGCTCGTCGTCCAGGGCGGCGAGGGCACAGTGACTCCCCAGCTTCCCTCGTTCGACCAGCCGCTGGTGGTGCCGCAGACGAGACGGGGCGCCCTGATCACACTGCCGATGCGCCGTGCGCGGGTGCGGATGCTGCCGACCGGCCCGAGGACCCGGATGTGGACCTACGGCGGCAGCTACCCGGGGCCCACCATCGTGCGACCGGCGGGTCGTGAGACCCGGGTCCGGTTCATCCACCGCCTGCCGCGCCACGCCGGCGCGATGAGCGTGCACCTGCACGGGGACCACCACGCCTCCGTGCACGATGGGCAACCGGCCACGCAGCTGGTGCGTCCCGGACAGTCCCGGACCTACGACTATCCGCTGACCTACGGCGGTCTGCCGGAGCCGAGCTCGTTCTTCTTCTACCACGATCACCGGATGGACCGGACTGCTCGCAACAACTGGCACGGGCTTCAGGGCATGTTCGTCGTCAAGGACTCCTCCGAGTCCCGGCTGCGCCTGCCGGCGGGGAGACGCGACGTGCCGCTGATGATCTCCGACCGATCGTTCCGCAGCGACAACGCGCTGACCAACCCCTTTGCGCACGGGCCACGGATGGTCGCCCACCACGGGGCGATGACGTGGGTCGGGCCGCACGCCCCGCCCAACGACGCCACGGTCGGCACGCACGTGCTCGTGAACGGCCGCTTCGCGCCCTACCTCCCGGTGAGCGCGACGCGGTATCGGTTGCGCCTGCTCAACGCCTCGCACTTCTCGGCCTACTCGATCGGGCTCTCCGACGGTCGGCCGCTGCTCCAGATCGGCACCGGCAACGGCCTGCTGCCCCGGCCGGCGGTGCGAAGCCGGGTGCTCCTCGGCCCCGCCCAGCGCGCCGACGTGGTCGTCGACTTCCACGGGGCCGGCGGCCGCGACCTCGTCCTCGACTCCGTGCCCGCCGCACCGGGCGACAGCGGTGCCGACGCTCGTGCGGCAGCGCTCATGCAGTTCCGGGTGGGGGCGGTGGCGCACGACACGTCGCGACTGCCGGCGCGGCTCCCCTCGCCCGACCTCGTGCACGCCCCGGCCACCGTGTCCGCGACCTGGACCTTCGACCTCGACGGCACCCAGCGCCACGGCACGTTCTGGTCGGTCAACGGCAAGGCGTTCGATCCCGATCGCGTGGAGCACCGGGTCCGAATCGGCACGGTCGAGCGGTGGCGCCTGCGCAACACCAGCGACCTGACCCACTACATCCACATCCACGCCGAGCAGTGGCGCACGGTGCTCCGGGACGGGAAGCGGCCGCCGCCCTGGGAGCAGGGACTCGAGGACACGTGGCGCCTGGCGCCGGGCGAGGTGGTGGAGGTGGCTGCCCGGTTCGAGGACTACACGGGACCGTTCATGATCCACTGCCACATGCTCGACCATGAGGACCACGGCATGATGGCGCGCTTCGACGTGGTGAGGTGGCCGCCGGCCCCTCGCTAGGGTGGCGGGGTGACCCAGCCGATCGACGTGACCACCGTGGCCGAGGGCATCGCCCGGCTGGCGTGGAGTCACGAGCACTCCGTCGAGGACGTACGCCGCGAGGTGTCCGCCGCACTGGGCCAGCACGCCCGCGTGGAGACCTGGGTCGACCCCGACGACAAGACCGGTCAACGGATGGCGACCTGGTCCGGCATGCATCGCGAGGGGGTGATGCGGGGTGTCACGGTGGGTGATGAAGCCGTGGACCGAGTCGTCTACGCCCGGCTGAGCACGGATGCACCGCTCGACGAACCGGGCGGCTTCCGCTCGCTCCTCAACTCGTTCCTCCCCCGCAAGCGGGCGATCAGCCAGATGCTGATCCGCGACCAGGACGGCCGGGTGCTGGTGTGCCAGCTCACCTACAAGGCGGACTGGGATCTGCCCGGCGGAGTGGTCGAGGTCGGCGAGTCGCCGCGGCTCGCGGTCAGCCGCGAGGTCGAGGAGGAGCTCGGGCTCACCGTCCCTGCCGGTGACCTGCTCCTCACGGACTGGCTGCCCCCGTGGGGCGGCTGGGACGATGCGATCTGCCTGGTCTTCGACGGCGGCGTCCACGACGCCTCGATCGCCGAGGGCATCGTGAAGCAGGAGCGCGAGATCCGCGACGCACAGTTCTGCAGCGTTGCCGAGGTCCGCGAGCGCGCCACCGACTTCACCGCGCGACGGATCGAGGCGGCGGTGGCCGGCGGGTCGGCATACGCCGAATCGGGCATCTGACACTCCGCACACACCCCGCCTCTGCCCAAAATCCCATGGCCGGGGCAAGATGCGTGGATGAGCCACTGGGTGTTCGACTTCGCCGAGGGAGACAAGAGCAAGAAGGACCTGCTGGGAGGCAAGGGCGCCAATCTCGCGGAGATGTGCAATCTCGGGCTGCCGGTGCCGCCGGGGTTCACGATCACCACCGAGGCGTGTCGCGCCTACCTGAAGGACGGCACGGATCCCGAGGGCCTGACCGACGAGGTCGGCCAGCATCTCGACAAGCTCGAGCGGGACATGGGTCGCAAGCTGGGTGACGCCGACGACCCGCTGCTGGTCAGCGTGCGCTCGGGCGCGGCGTTCTCGATGCCGGGGATGATGGAGACGGTGCTCAACATCGGCCTCAACGACGCGTCCGTGGTCGGGTTGGCGCGGCAGAGCGAGGACGAGCGGTTCGCGATGGACTCCTACCGCCGGCTGCTGCAGATGTTCGGCGGCACGGTCCTCGGCATCCACGGCGAGCACTTCTCCGACGCTCTGGACGGGGCGAAGGACGCCAAGGGCATCACCGACGACCTCGACCTCGACGTCGACGACCTCAGGACGCTGATCGAGACGTTCAAGGGACTGATCCATGAGCACGCCGGCATCGAGTTCCCGCAGGACCCGCGCGAGCAGATGGACCGGGCGATCAAGGCGGTCTTCGACTCGTGGAACACCGACCGCGCCGTCCTATACCGCCGCCAGGAGCGCATCCCCGAGGACCTCGGCACCGCCGTCAACATCCAGGCGATGGTCTTCGGCAACCGCGGCATGACCAGCGGCTCCGGGGTCTGCTTCACCCGCGATCCCGCCTCCGGCGACCAGGGTGTGTACGGCGACTACCTCCAGAACGCCCAGGGCGAGGACGTCGTCGCGGGCATCCGCAACACGGTGTCCCTGGCCGACATGGCGGACATCGACAAGTCCTCGCACGACGAGCTGCTCGAGATCATGTCCACGCTGGAGCACCACTACCGCGACATGTGCGACATCGAGTTCACCGTCGAGCTGGGCAAGCTCTGGATGTTGCAGACCCGGGTCGGCAAGCGCACGCCCGAGGCAGCGTTCCGGATCGCGGTGCACATGGTCGACGAGGGCCTGATCGACATGGACGAGGCGCTGCGTCGTGTCAACGGCGAGCAGCTCGCCAACCTGATGTTCCCGCGCTTCGACACCTCGGCGACCAAGAACCTGCTGGCCGTGGGCATGAATGCCTCCCCCGGTGCCGCTGTCGGCAAGGCTGTCTTCGACTGGGCGACCGCGGTGGAGTGGGTCGAGCAGGGCGAGGACGTCATCCTCGTGCGCAAGGAGACCACCCCCGACGACCTGCACGGGATGATGGTCGCCAGGGGCGTGCTGACCAGTCGCGGCGGCAAGACCTCGCACGCCGCCGTGGTGGCGCGCGGCATGGGCCGGACCTGCGTGTGCGGTGCCGAGGCCCTCGACGTCGACACCCGCGAGGGCCGGTTCACCGTCCGCGGTGGCAAGACCATCGTCGAGGGCGACGTCATCTCCATCGACGGGTCGACCGGCGAGGTCTTCGAGGGCGCAGTGCCCGTGGCCGCCTCGTTCGTGGTGCGCCACTTCGAGGGCGAGGAGGTCGACGAGCCCCTTGTCGAGGCAGTCACCCGGCTGATGGCACACGCCGACTCCAAGCGACGCCTGCAGGTGCGCACCAACGCGGACACCGCCGAGGACGCAGCGCGTGCTCGCCGGTTCGGCGCCCAGGGCATCGGGTTGTGCCGCACCGAGCACATGTTCTTGGGTGAGCGTCGCCAGCTCGTCGAGAACCTCATCGTCGCCGACGACGAGGCGGGCCAGGAGGCGGCCCTTGATGAGCTGCTGGTGTTGCAGCGGCAGGACTTCCTGCAGATCTTCGAAGCCATGGACGGCCTGCCGGTGACCATCCGCCTGATCGACCCGCCGCTGCACGAGTTCCTGCCCGACATCACCGAGCTGAGCGTGGCCATGGCAGTGGCAGACGTGCGTGGTCAGCGCAAGAAGCGGCAGCGCAAGCTGCTGGCGGCGGTGCAGCGGCTGCACGAGTCCAACCCCATGCTGGGCCTGCGTGGCGTCCGCCTCGGGATCGTCATCCCGGGGCTGTTCACGATGCAGGCACGCGCGATCCTCGAGGCCGCCGCCGAGCGCATCCGGGGCGGCGGCAGGGCCGAGCCGGAGATCATGATCCCCCTCGTCGCCAGCGTCCGCGAGCTCGACCTGGTCAGGGGGCGGATCAAGCAGATCGCCCTGGACGTCGAGGCCGAGCTCGGCCAGCAGATCCCGCACAAGATCGGCACCATGATCGAGCTCCCCCGCGCCGCCGTGACAGCGGCCGAGATCGCCGGGTCCGCCGAGTTCTTCTCGTTCGGCACCAACGACCTGACGCAGATGACCTGGGGCTTCTCCCGCGACGACGTGGAGGCGTCCTTCTTCAGCACCTACCTGGAGCAGGGCGTGTTCCCGGTCTCACCGTTCGAGTCGCTGGACCTGGAGGGTGTGGGTGCGTTGGTGCGTCTTGCGGTCACCGACGGCCGTGCGGCGAACCCGGACCTCCACCTCGGCATCTGTGGCGAGCACGGCGGAGACCCGGCCTCGATCCACTTCTTCAACGAGGTCGGGCTCGACTACGTCTCCTGCTCGCCGTTCCGAGTGCCAGTCGCCCGGCTGGAGGCCGGCCGTTCGACGCTCGGCTGAGCGCCGCGGACGCAGCGCCACGAGGACACCGACGAGCAGGAGCACGCCCCCGCCGGCCTCGGCCGCGTTGGGACGCTGCTCGAGGATCGCCCACGCGGACGCCATGGCGACCACGGGGGCGAGCAGCACCCACGGCACGACGGCACCGGACGGCCAGCGCGCCAGCAGCGTGTTGAAGATCCCGTAGCCGACCAGGGACGCCAGCCCGGCGGTGTAGAGGGTCGACAGCGCCGCCGGCCAGCCGAAGCCGGCGAGCGCGGTGCTGACGGCTGCCGGTCCGTCGATGGCCAGCGACAGCGCAAGGAGTGGCAGCGGTACGACCAGCGCCGACCACACCGTGAGCGACAGCCCACCGGGCACCCGGGCCGCACGCGACACGACGTTGCCGATCCCCCACGACAGTGCCCCGAGCAGACACAGGACGAGCGCGACCATCGGCACGTGGCCACCCCTGCCCATCGCGACGATCACCAGGCCGACGACACCGAGCGCCACCCCCGTGCTCTGGGCGGCGGTCGGCACCTCGCGCAGCACACCGGCTGCGATCACGACCGTGAAGACCACCTGTGCCTGGAGCACGAGGGCGGCGAGTCCCGGCGGCATGCCGGCCGACATCGCGACGTACAGGAAGCCGAACTGGCCCAGCGACATGAACACTCCGACCGCGAGGATGCTGCGCCACGGCGCGCTGGGGCGTGGGATGAAGAAGATCGCCGGCAGCACGACCGCGGTGAAGCGGATCGCGACGAAGAGCAGCGGCGGCACGTCGGCCATGCCCCAGTCGATGACGACGAAGTTGAAGCCCCAGATGGTCGCCACCAGGGCGGCGAGGAGGGAGTCGCGTGTGTTCACGGTGCTGAGTCTGGGCGATCCGTCAATGAAGCACCAGCGATTCTTTGTGGCCATAACGTTGTAGCATCGCTTCATGATTGATCTGGCGGCACTGACGAGCCTGCGGGCCGTCGACACGCACGGCTCCGTCGTCGGAGCGGCCGACGCCCTCGGCTTCACGCCCAGCGCGATCTCCCAGCAGGTGAAGCGGCTGGAGAGACAGGCAGGAGTGGCGCTGCTCGAGCGAGTGGGGCGCGGCGTGATGCTGACCGAGCACGGCCGCCGCCTCGTCACCGACGGGTCGCGGCTGCTCAGCGACCTGGAGCAGCTCGAGTCCGGACTGCACCGTGACGCCGGTCGGGTGGCGGGGCGGTTGCGGGTGGCCTCCTTCTCGACCGCCATGCGCGGGCTCGTTGCGCCGGTCGTTCGTACCCTGCTCGATGCGCATCCTGATCTGGCGCTGACCCTGACCGAGCGCGAGCCCTGGGACACGATCGACCTGGTCGCGTCGGGCCAGCAGGACCTCGGCATCGTGCACAGCTGGGGCGACGTGCCGCTGCACGTCCCCGAGCACCTCGTCGGCACCACCATCGCCCGCGACGTCGCCGACGTGATCGTGCCGCGCGGTCACCGCCTCGCCGGTCGCACCCGCGTCTCCCCGCGCGATCTCGTCGACGAGCCGTGGGTGGCGACGCCCGAAGGCACCATCTGCCGGCAGTGGTTGATGCGGATGTACGACGGCACCGGCCGCGCGCCCCGGATCGCGCACGTCGCCATGGAGTTCGACTCCCACCTCGCCCTCGTCGGCGCAGGGCTGGGCATCGCCCTGATCCCGCGGCTCGGTCGCGGGCCACTGGCCGACGATGTCGTCGCCGTCGCAGCCCACCGGCCCGTGCCCACGCGGGAGATCACGGTGCTGCACCGCGCGTCGATGGTCGACTCCCCCGCCGTACGGGCCGTCGTCGCCGCGCTGTCATCGAGACGGGACCGTGCCAAACCGCCGTCATGATCCGCATGGGGCAGCAACTGTCGAGGTGAGGCCGCCCTTCGACCACGCCGACCCCGCGTTAGCCAACCGCGTCGTGCTCGAGGCCCGGACGAGGGCGCCGGGGGACTCGTTGACACGACGGTGCTCGAGCTGGTCAGCGACCAGGGCCATCTCATTGTCAAGGCCGGCGGCGCTGCGGATCAACACATCGCCCGGGAGCTCCGCGCGCACCGGGAATGGCTGCGACCCTGGGTCAGGACCGGGCATGCTCCTGTACTGCTGTTCGGCGACGAGGCCGCCCAGATCCTGGTGACTCGCTACCTGCCAGGCACCCTGGTGGAGGGAACTGACGCGCAGGACGACCCGGAGACATTCAGGCAAGCAGGCGCAATGCTCGCTGCTCTGCACGGGCAGCTCTTCGTTGTCGACTCCGAGTGGAACGACCGGTTCCGCGCCCGGGTCGGGCGACACCTCGCGCTGCCGCACCGAATCGATCGCGAGACCGTGAAGCGCGTGCGCGCCGAGGTATCGAGCTGGCCGGGAGGCTCCGCCGTGGTCGTGCCCACTCACGGTGACTGGCAGCCACGCAACTGGCTGATCGACGATGGCGCGGTCAGGGCCATCGACTTCGGGCGGGCCGACCTGCGACCGCCGACCGAAGACTTCGTCCGTCTTGCACGGCAGGACTTCGTTCGGGATCCCGAGTTGGAGACCGCCTTCATCGAGGGATACGGCAGTGACCCCCGCGAACCGGCGGCATGGCGCCGAGCGCTGGTGGGTGAGGCCGTAGGCACAGCGGTGTGGGCCTTCGGGGTCGGTGACGATGGGTTCGAGGATCTCGGGCACCAGGTCCTGGCAGGACTGTACGCAGAGACAACCTGACTCCCGGCCGCTCGGCCCTGGGATCCGGCCAGGAGGTCAGATGCGAGTCCGTCGGCCTAGGTTCGTCGGTGGAAGCTGACCTTGCCGTCGGGGTGTCGGGTGGTCTCGTAGCGTTCGTCGTGGATGACGCGGTGGTGGCGGTGGCACAGCAGGCGGCCGGTGTGGGTGTCGGTGGGTCCGCCGCGGGACCAGGGCTGGTCGTGGTGGACGTGACAGGCGGCGGGTGGCAGGTCGCAGCCCTCGGCGGTGCAGCCGCCGTCGCGCTGTGCGATCGCGATGCGTTGGGCCTTGGTGTGGAACCGGCGGGTCCGGCCCAGGTCGAGGACCTGCGACTTCCCGCCGAGGACGGCGGGGATGATCCCGGCCTCGCACGCCAGGCGTCGGGCCTGGCCGGCGCTGATCCGGGAGCCGGTGTCCAGGGACGCGGCGGCGAGGCCACCCATCAGCGTGCCGAGAGCCATGGTCACCACGACGGTCGCGGACACTCCGCCCGAGGTCGGAAGGTGGTCGGCGGGATAGCGCTCGATCCACTCGATCAGCGCCCATCCCAGCCGGACGTGCAGCGGACGCTCGTCTCGCCCGGACGCCTGGCCCGACTCGTGACTGGCGTGCTGCTGCTGGGGTGTGGCGATCGGCATCAGCTGCTTGCGCAGCATCTCGGCGGCCGCGGTGGGCAGGGTGAACTTCCCGGTCGTGATGCCGTCGCCGTTCTCGCGCATGGTGAGGCTGACCTTGCGAGCGGCTTCCGCTTCCTCGTCAGCGAGCTCCTTGGCCTCGGCGGCCTCGCCCACGTCGGGTGCGACCGTGTCGAGGATACGGACGCCGAGCAGCTTCAGGGCCTGAGCGTCGTGGTCCTTGGCCAGCACCAACAGATGGTCGACTGCGCGCGCCTTCAGCACCGCGGGCGCCTCGGCATGGGACGGGAGGTCGTCGGGAGACGAGGGGATGGCGTCGACCGCGTTGACGATCACCGCGGCCTGGTCGGCGTGGACCTCACCGCCCGCGAGTGCGGCGTGCACCCGGGCGTACAGCTCCTCGGACAGTCGCCTGCCCAGGTGAGCCAGCCGGTTGGCCGCGGGTCGGGTCAGCAGCGAACGTTGAGCCCACCACTGGCCGGTGTGCCGGGCGCCGATCGCGTCCCCGAGTCGGCGGTGGTCGGCCTCCCCGACCGCGGCCGTCACCGCACCCGCGGCCCGGTCCGCGAACCGCGTGCTGGCGTCGACCAGCCGGGTCAGGTCCTCATCCGACAGAGTCTCGGGCGGAATCGAGAGCAGGGCGTCGTACGCCGCATCCAACCGCGCAAGCGCATCAGCCAGCACCGGGGACGGCGGAGCCTGAACACCCGGCGCACGCCACTGCTCATCGGACGTCATGGGCACCCCCTTCATCGACTCAAACCAACCCACAGCCGTGGGGCCGGGGTGCCCGGGCGCTCCTGCCGGGTGGTGGTCGATGAGCAGGTCCACACGGGGATGAGCCGCAACCGCTCACCTGCTGATCTGATCCGCTTCGGATCTGTGCTACACACAATCGTACACGTGTTCGAACGTGGATGGAAGGTCGAGAAGCAGAAAATGGGCAGTTCGCTGCCAGCGAACGCCATCCCCGGAGTGCAGGACGCCTACGTTCGAGCGGTCGACCTCGCCTGTCCCCAGTTCGCACTCACCGACGGCGATCGCGCGATCGCCCGTCGTAGGGCACCATTCACCCGATGAGCGTCGAGGTCGTGTTCATCCATGGAGCCGGGCAAGCAGGAGCCGACGCGTGGCCACAGCAAGCGGCGGAGGGCGAAGGGGGCTGGTTCTTCCTGCCCCGCGAAGGCGTCGCCGATGACGCGCACCGCGACGCGCGCCGC
>NZ_JANPEO010000565.1:0-2885 GCF_031422975.1 Nocardioides sp.
CCCGTCTTGGTAACAAGCGCAACGGCTTCCATGGGGGGCCCCTCGGCCGCCGCGACGCTGGCCGTGCTCGCCCGGGGCGAGGGTCTGGTCGCCGGGGCCGCCCTGACCACGGGGGGCATCGCGCTGTGCGGGCTCGCGAGCGCGCTCTACATCGGGGCGCAGTTCGGCCGGGGTCCGCGCGACGGTCTGATGACGGGCCTCGCCCGTCGCACCGGGCTCTCGATCAGGTTGGTGCGCACCGGTCTCGAGGTCGTGGTGGTGCTGCTCGGCCTCGCCCTCGGCGGCGTGCTGGGCGTCGGGACCGTCCTCTACGCGGTGCTGATCGGGCCGCTGACCCAGCTGATGCTGCCGTGGTTCACGGTGGAGATCAGCCCTCGCTGATCAGCGACGCGTCGCGATGATGGCCGACGCGTCGGGCGCGATCATCACCTCGACGGCGGTGAACCGCTCGTCGGTGAGCCATTCCTCGCGCAGCGTGTCGACGCGGCCGTAGGCGATCGGGGGCCACAGCTCGCACGGCGTGAAGTCGTCGAGCACGACGATGCCGCCGGGCTCGAGGAGGTCGACGAGCGCCTCGGCCCGGACCGAGGCCGGGTCTCCGGAGTCGAGGAAGATCAGCGAGTAGGGGCCGCGCTGGTGCAGCGTGGACCAGTCGGCCTCGAGCACCTCGACGCGGTCGTCGTCCTTGAAGATCTCGGCAGCCGCGGTGGCCAGCTTGGGGTCGAGCTCGGCGGTGATGATCCGCGCCCCGTTGCGCACGCCGCTGCGCAGCCACGCGGTGCCCACCCCGCACCCGGTGCCGAACTCGGCCATCGTGCCGCCACGCGTCGCGGCCAGGGTGGCGAGCAGTCGGCCGGTCTCGTTGCGACAGAAGCCGACATAGCCCGCCTTGCGGGAGACGGCGAAGGCGCGGGACACGATGTCGGGTAGTTCGGGAGGGGCACTCATGAGGATGCCGAGTCTTTCATGACAAGACGGCCGTCTCGCATCGTGAGCAAGGTCGACAAAGTGGGTGCGCGGGACGGGTGGGGCGGCGTACGGTCGTAGCACCATGCGGAGCGTTCTCGTACTTATTGATCGCCGCGGCGAGGCCTGACAGGACAAGGCCCACTCGTCGCGGTGTTCGGCGTGGACGAGGCCTTGTCAGCAGTGGTGGTTCACACCCTGCAGTGTCGGTTGCACCGGCACGACCAACGCCCCGCGGCGGATCTCGTTCCCGATCCCACTTCGCGCGATCCGCAAGCCATCGGCTGATCTCCCTCATGTGATCCATGAGCAGAGTCGAGTGACACCCGCCGCGGGGCGAACAGTTCACTTCGACCACACCAGGAGCATGAGATGTACGACCTGTACCCCGACTGGGGCCCCGCCAGCCACGACCCCGCCAACCCGCGCAGCATGGAGGCCACCTCGCTCGCCCTGCAGGAGTCGCTTGACCTGCGAGACAACGGCGGCCAGCGCCCCGACGACAACTAGATTTCACTCCATGACTTCACACGCCACCGCCAGCACCGGCCCTCCCACTGGCACCGTCCAGCTCGCCGTCATCCCCGGCGACGGCATCGGCCAGGAGGTCACCCCCGAGGCCCTCAAGGTGCTGGAGGCCGTCGACGTCGCGGTCAAGTTCGAGCAGACGCACTACGCCCTCGGCGCGGAGAACTACCTCGCCACCGGTGACGTGCTGCCGACGTCCGTGCTCGCCGAGATCCGGCAGCACGACGCGATCCTGCTCGGCGCGGTCGGCGGCAGGCCCAACGACCCGAAGCTGCCGCCCGGCATCCTGGAGCGCGGCCTGCTCCTCAAGCTCCGCTTCGAGCTCGACCACTACGTCAACCTGCGCCCGAGCCGGCTCTTCCCCGGCACCCCGTCCCCGCTGGCCGATCCCGGCGAGGTCGACTTCGTGGTCGTCCGGGAGGGTACCGAGGGTCCCTACACCGGCAACGGCGGCGCGCTCCGCGTCGGCACCCCGGCCGAGGTTGCCACCGAGGTCTCGGTCAACACCGCCTTCGGCGTCGAGCGCGTCGTCCGCGACGCCTTCGCCCGCGCCGAGCGTCGCCCGCGCAAGCACCTGACCCTGGTCCACAAGACCAACGTGCTGGTCAACGCCGGCTCGGTCTGGTGGCGCCTGTTCGAGGCCGTCGCCGCCGAGCACCCCGACGTCACATGCGACTACATGCACATCGACGCCGCGATGATCCACATGACGGTGAACCCGTCACGCTTCGACGTGATCGTCACCGACAACCTCTTCGGCGACATCATCACCGACCTCGCCGCCGCGATCACCGGCGGCATCGGGCTCGCGGCCAGCGGCAACATCAACCCCGACCGCACGGCGCCGTCGATGTTCGAACCCGTGCACGGCTCCGCGCCCGACATCGCAGGGCAGCAGAAGGCCGACCCGACCGCCGCGATCCTCTCGACCTCACTCCTCCTCGACCACCTGGGGTACGCCGACGCGTCGGCCGCCGTCGAGACGGCCGTGCTTGCCGACCTGGCCGATCGTCAACCCGGCACCACGCGGCGTACGTCCGAAGTCGGCGACGCGATTGCCGCCCGGCTCTAGACCGATAGCCTGACTCCATGGACATCAGCACCACGGCCAACCCCAACCCGGTCGACGACGCGCGGCTCGCCGAGATCCTGGCCGCCCCCGGCTTCGGCATCCACTTCACCGACCACATGGTCACGATCGAGTGGACGCCGGACCGCGGCTGGCACGACGCGCGCGTGACGCCGTACGGGCCGCTCACCCTCGACCCCGCGACCGCCGTCCTGCACTACGCGCAGGAGACCTTCGAGGGAATGAAGGCCTACCGGCACGCGGACGGCTCCGTGCACCTGTTCCGCCCGGAGGAGAACGCGAAGCGGATGAGGCGCTCCTC
>NZ_JANPEO010000566.1:0-13754 GCF_031422975.1 Nocardioides sp.
CGCGCGCTCCCGAAGGGGGGACACCGCAGACCAGAACCCCGAAGCCCTGGATGCTGCCGAGCCCATGATGCGGATCGTGCGCGAGCGGCACCCCGACGTGAACATCGTGCTGCTCCCGGCGGTCGGGCCGATCACCGACCAGCCAAGCGCCACCCCGGCGCAGTGCCGGGCGATCCAGAAGCACGCCAACACCGTCCTGGCCACCCTGAGCCTCGACGCCGGGCACGAGCCGTCGACCCGGGTGGACTACTGGTGGAGCCAGAGCCACCCGGAGGTACGCCGCTGGGTGACCGCGGCCAGCTATGCCGACCTCGGCGACGGCGGCGCGATCCGGCTGCTCAAGCACCTCGGCAACGTGCTCGCGCGGCTCGGCTGGGAGCCGCGCCCCGCGGCGGACGGCAGTCCAAGGATTCGCGGGGTCGCGGGACCGTTCGAGCTGATCGCGAGCGCCGAGCGTGGCGTCGTCTCGGTCAACCTCACCAGCGACCCGCTCCACATCCCGGCCGACCTCTACCGCGCGCTGCGGGCTGCCACATGAGCCTCTACGTCTACCTCGCAGCACTGGCCGAGTCGGCCCAGGCGTGGGAGGACACGAGCGAGACGGTTCGCGGTGCCCGCAAGTCACTCACCGACGCGGACGCCGCCCTCCTGGGCGACCGCGTTGCGCCCTCCGCCCAGGACTTCATCGACACCTGGATGACCGAGATCAAGCGGCTCGAGACGGCGGCCAACGACCACGGTGACGCCCTGCGCGCGGCGTCCCTGCTCTATGCCCAGGCCGACGGCGACGTCATCGAGCGCAGCCAGCAGCTGATGGTGTGGACCGACCGCGACGTCTCCCCGATGGGCGAGCTGTGACGACCACCATCGCCGTGCCGGGGCATGTCGCGGCCATCGCCCCACTCACCGCCACCGCCAGGGCCGCGAGCGTCACCACAGCTCTGCGCTCCGTTGCCACCACCCTGTCCGACATCTCGGAGTGGATGAGCGCCAACGGGGCCCCCGCCGACTGGACGGGGGATGCCTCGACGGCCGCCGATCACGCGATGACCCAGGTAGCCAAGGAGACCGACGGTGCGCGGGCGGCGTTCGCCCGGGTCGCCGTCGCCTGCGACACCTACGTCGACCGGGTCGTTCACCTGACGGGTGTGCGCGACGGCCTCGTGGGACGACGGGACACCGTCAACGACGAGATCGATGCGCTGCTGACGAAGATCGAGGAGTCCACGGCTGACGACATCGCCAGTCTTCAGGGGCAGGCCACGGCACTGCAGGGCAAGGTCGACCGACTGGTCGACCACATCATCCAGCTGTGGGACGACGTGACGGCAGCCGAGGACGTGCTGATCGCCGCGTTCGCGGCCGTGGACAGCACCTCGGAGGGCCAGGACGCGGCCGCCCGCGACACCACCGACGTCCGCGCGCTGCGTGCCGAGCTGACGAACCTCGGGGGCGACCCGGACGCGATCAACGCATGGTGGAACACCCTCTCGGCGGCCGAGCGCGAAGCACTGAAGATCAGCGACCCGGACCTCATCGGCAACACCAACGGCATCCCGACCGGTGATCGCGACGACGCAAACCGCACCTCGCTGGAGCGCGACCTCGACGACCTCACTGCGAAGAAGGACGCGCACGAGGGTCTCACCAAGGAGGAGCAGCGCCTGCTCGACCGGGCCGAGGCGGCGCGGGACGCGCTCAACATCCCCGCGACGGCCGACCCTCCGGACACCGACACGGACGTCAACCTGATCGTCTACCAGCCCGGCGCCTTCGGCGGCGACGGCGCCGTGGCCGTCGGCTACGGCGATCCCGACACGGCCGACAACACCGCCGTCATCGTGCCCGGCATCACCAACGACGCGAGCAGCATCGCCGGTCAGGGTGACGACGCCTACCGGCTCCACCAGGCCGCGATCCGCAACGGGGAGTCGGCCGCCACGATCGCGTGGATGGGGTACGACGCACCGAGCTGGAATCCCGAGAACGCCCTCGACTGGCCGGGGGACGGCCTCGACATGGGCAGCGTGATCAACGAGGACAAGGCCGAGGCAGGCGGCAGGTTGCTGGCCGACTTCGTCGACGGCCTCCGGGCCACCGACACGGTCGATTCAGCAACCGGAGACCAGAAGTCCAACCTGAGCGTCATCGGTCACAGCTACGGCTCGACCACGGCAGCGCACGCAGCCCACGACCACGGACTGAATGCCGACTCCCTCACCCTGATCGGGAGTCCCGGTGCCGGCGGCGACCACGTCAACAGCGCCAGCGATCTCGGGCTGCCCGAGGGCAAGGTCTACGCCGGTGCCGCCGAGAACGACTTCGTGTCCTGGCTCGGACGCGACGGCGACCTCGGCATGGGCAAGGACCCCACACAGGCCGACTTCGGTGCCAAGGTCATCTCCGTCGACCCCGGCGCGGAGTTCCATGCCGACAACCTCGAGCAGGGGATCACCAACCACACCTCGTACTTCGAGCCCGAGTCCCAGAGCCTGGCCAACCTCACCGAGATCGTGCAGGGCGAGGAGCCGGACGTCACGGGCGGCCGCACCCAGGACGCCAACGACATGGCGATCGACTGGGCCAGGGACGAGGCGGTCCACCAGGTGGAGAAGGAGATCGACGAGAGCGTGCAGGAGGCGAAGGACGTGTACAACGGCGGCAAGGACTGGGTCGACGACCGGGTCGACGACTTCACCGGGCTGTGGCCGTGAGTGCCACGGCTCCGGATGCCGGCAGACCCCGTCCTAGGGTGACCCGCATGACTCGTCTCCTCCTCGCTGTCCTCTTCGCCGCCCTGGCCACGGCGTGCGCCGGTGGCAGCACCACCGATCCCGCAGGCAGGGGCGGCGGCGATCGGGACGCCGAGGCCTTCAAGACCAAGATGGACGCGTTCGTGCGCGAGACGTTGCCGAAGCTGCAGGCCGAGGTCGGCGGCGAGTGGGGCGGCTTCACGGCGCGCTTCTACGAGAAGGGTGGCAACACCGGGCAGTGGGAGTACACCGCAGGCTGTGGCACCAGCAAGCCTCCCGGCACCGGCGAGCAGGTGCTCGACGAGGTCGAGGCCGTGCTGCGCGAGCAGGGCATGGAGATCACGCGCCCCGGCGTCACCTCGGACATCTCAGCGCGCAAGGACGGCATCATGGTCATCGTCTTCCGCGCCCTGGAGTCGGACGTGGAGTCAGTGTCGACCCTCAAGGTCGAGTTCCGCTCGGAGGATCGGCTCTCCTCGTCCGACGACTTCGCCGAGACGGCCGGCAACACCGAGCTGATGAAGTGACCGGAGACACACCATCGCCGGCCGACCACCGGGGCTAGCCTGATCACGTCCGTGGACTCCGACCGGGAGCCGCGAGACGTCTGGAGGAGATCACCGATGAGTGAAGAGACTTCGCCGTACGGCGCAGGCAGCAGGCCCGCCGCCGCACCCACGCCCGCATCCGCGCCCGCATCGATCAAGAAGATCCGCACCCATCACCTTCGGGAGATGAAGGAGCGCGGCGAGAAGATCACGATGCTGACGGCGTACGACATGTACACCGCGCAGACGTTCGACGAGGCCGGGATCGAGCTGCTGCTCGTCGGCGACTCGGCGTCCAACAACGTCTACGGCAACGACACGTCGCTGCCGGTGACGGTCGATGAGCTGCTGCCCCTCACCCGCGCCGTGGCCCGCAGCGTCAGCCGCGCGATGGTGGTCGGCGACCTGCCCTTCGGCAGCTACCAGGCCTCGCCCGAGCAGGGCTACCTCACCGCCGTGCGCTTCATGAAGGAAGCCGGCGCCCACTGCGTCAAGCTGGAGGGCGGGGCCGAGATGGCGCCGGTGATCCGGAAGTGCACCCAGGGCGGCATCCCGGTGATGGCGCACATCGGCTTCACCCCGCAGTCGGAGCACACCCTCGGCGGCTACCGCGTCCAGGGCCGCGGCGACAACAGCGACCGAGTCATCGCCGACGCGCGCGCCGTCCAGGAGGCGGGCGCCTTCGCGGTGGTGATGGAGATGGTCCCAGGCGACGTGGCCGAGCGGATCTCCAAGGAGCTCATCATCCCCACGATCGGGATCGGCGCGGGCAACGGCTGCGACGGCCAGGTGCTCGTCTGGCAGGACGCCTTCGGCCTGCGTACCGGCCGGATGGCCAAGTTCGTGAAGCAGTACGCCGACATGCACGACGTGCTCCTCCAGGGAGCCAGGGCCTATGCCGAGGACGTGCGAGCCGGCACGTTCCCGGGCCCGGAGCACACGTTCTGAGCCTCGCACGTCGTCGGGTGGCGGCGTAGCGTCGGTGACATGTCGTCACGTCGCGCCGCCCTCGCGCTGTCCGGACTGCTCGGCCTCGGCGCCCTGACCGTCATGACACTCCCCGCACAGGCCAACCGTGCGTCGGGCGGCACAGCAGCGGTCGGGGCCCCGGCCCCGAGCTCGACCGCCGCCCCCCTGGAGCTGAGGGTGCGCACCGTGGTGGCCGGCCTCCAGATCCCCTGGGACGTCCAAGCCATCGGGGGCGGCGGCCTGCTGGTCACCGAGCGGGACAAGGCGCGCCTCAGCGTCGTACGCCGCGGCACCCGGCGAACGGTGCGCTTCCCCAGCGACAGTGTGTGGGTCTCGGGTGAGACCGGCCTGATGTCACTGGCCGTCGACCCGAGGTTCGAGAGGACCCGACGCTTCTGGACCTGTCAGGGCTGGCAAGACGGTTCGGACCACGACATCAGGGTCTCGATGTGGAAGCTCAGCGGCAACGAGCGACGCGCCCGCCTCGTCCGGCACCTGGTGACCGGCCTGCCCACGACGAGCGGTCGGCACGGTGGGTGTCGGTTGCTGCTCGATGCGGACAGCCCGGCGCTCTACGTCGGCACCGGTGACGCCGCCGATCCGGCCAACCCCCGCAGCCTCACGTCCCTCGGCGGCAAGGTGCTGCGTGTGCACCGCCGAACCGGCGCCGCGATGGCGGCCAACCCGTACGCCGATGCGAGCGACCCGCGTCAACGCCTCGTCTACACCTACGGGCACCGCAACGTGCAGGGGCTGGCACAGCGCCCCTCCGACGGCGCCGTCGTCAGCGTCGAGCACGGCCCCGATCGCGATGACGAGGTCAACGAGCTGTCCCCCGGTGCGGACTTCGGCTGGAACCCCGGGCCGGGGTACGACGAGAGCGTCCCGATGACCGACCAGTCCCTGCCCGGCCAGCAGACCGACGCGATCTGGACCTCGGGCTATCCCACCATCGCCACCTCCGGCGCGACCTGGACCTCGGGTTCCCGCTGGGGTCCGTACGACCAGGCGCTGGCGGTCGCCGCGCTGGTCGGCGAACGCCTGCTGTTCATCCGCTTCGACGAGGCACTCGAGCAGGTCGACGTCACCACGCCCGCCGTCATGCAGGGCTACGGGCGCCTGCGCTCGGTGACCTCGCTGGCCAACGGCGACCTGCTGGTCACGACCAGCAACGGCACCGACGACCGGATCCTGCGCGTCTCACCGAGGCGGGGCTAGGCCCAGCCGAACCAGCGCGCTCCCGCCATCACCACGGCGAACCAGCCGAACGCGAGCCCGACGGAGAGCACGAGCACTGCCACCGGCCGCCGGACGAACCATCGACAGCCCTGCACGAGCGCGACCACCCAGGCGAGCATGAGCAGCGCAACGGCCCACCACGGCGCGTCGACGATGGTGGGGGTGACCGCGAACAGGAAGAACACCGCGGCCAGCCCGATCATCCCCGCGAACGCCCACGGTGACGCGTCGTCCGATCGCCCGGGGGGCTGGGTCGGCGGCTGCTGGGACACGCGGCGAAAGGTACACGAGTGACATCGTGTGACGACCCGGGCAGGATCGGGGCTCAGCATCCACGGTTCTACAGGAGAAGCAGCCATGAGCGAGACCCCCACCACCGCCACGAGCACCACGAAGAAGGCGGCTGCGACCAAGGCGCCGGCGAAGAAGGCGCCGGCCAAGAAGTCGGCGGCCAAGAAGTCGGCGGCCAAGACCTCTCCGGCGAAGAGGACCAGCACCACGAAGAAGGCGGCTGCGACCAAGGCGCCGGCCAAGAGGACGCCCGCGAAGAAGACGCCCGCGAAGAAGAGCAGCACGGCCAAGGCCGCCCCGGCCACGAAGGCCAGCACCACGAAGAGGGCCCCGTCAAAGATCGCGGCCGCGACTCCTCCGGCGGGCGCCCTGCGGCGTACTCCCGTCGAGCGCGCCACCGCCGCTGGCGCTCAGGCCGTCGACTCGGCGATGGCCGCGCAGAGAATCGCCCAGGAGACCGCCGAGCGCGTCGCGCGCGAGGTCGCGACGCGCATCGCCGACGAGGTGCGCAAGGCGATCACGGACGTCACGGCGACCGTGGAGAAGAATTCACGCAAGGCCGCCAAGGCGACGCAGGCGATGGTCGATCAGGCGAACAGGGCCGCCGCCAAGGGCAAGGCGGCTACCACGGGCAAGAAGGGCAAGTCCCCCAAGAAGTCGAAGAAGTAACCGACCTCAGCTGTCCGGGGTCCCGTCGGCGAGGCCGTCGCCGGACCCCGGACCGTCGTCGTTCCACGCCGGGTCGTTGTCCCACTCCTGATTGCGCTCCTGCACCTTGTCCAGCGCGCGAGCGGCCTCATCGGCCGAGGAGTAGGGGCCGAGGCGGTCCTGGTTGCGGCAACCGTCCGCACCTTCAACGGTGTGGTGGGTCAGGCAGAACCAGTACTCGCTGTCGCTCATGCAGGAGAAACTACACTCGCCCGCGTGACTCCAGTAGCCCCCGCCGTCATCTCTCCGCGTCGAGTCGTCCCCGCCGACATCGAGCGTCCGGAGTACGTCGACAAGCCCGCCCCGACCCCGTTCACGGGTTCGGAGGTCAAGGACGCGGAGACCATCGAGAAGATGCGGATCGCGGGCAGGCTCGCCGCGCAGGCGCGTGAGCTGGTGGGCGCGGCGGTCGCCCCCGGGATCACCACCGACGAGCTCGACCGCATCGGGCACGAGTTCTTGTGTGACCACGGCGCCTACCCCTCGACCCTCGGCTACAAGGGCTTCCCCAAGTCGCTGTGCGCGAGCGTCAACGAGGTCATCTGCCACGGGATCCCCGACAGCAGCGTCGTCCGGGACGGCGACATCGTGAACATCGACATCACGGCCTACCTCAACGGAGTGCACGGCGACACCAACGCCACCTTCCTGGCGGGCGACGTCGACGAGGAGTCACGGCTGCTGGTCCAACGCACCAAGGAGTCCCTCGAGCGGGCGATCAAGGCCGTCAAGCCCGGACGCCGGGTCAACGTCATCGGCCGCGTGATCGAGGCCTACGCGGCGCGCTTCGGGTACGGCGTCGTGCGCGACTTCACCGGACACGGGATCGGCACCAGCTTCCACTCCGGCCTGGTGATCCCGCACTTCGACTCCGACTACCACGCCGAGGAGATCAAGGTCGGGATGACCTTCACGATCGAGCCCATGCTCAACCTCGGCACCCCGGAGTGGACGATGTGGGACGACGACTGGACGGTCGTCACCCGTGATCTCAGGCGAAGTGCGCAGTTCGAGCACACCCTTCTCGTCACCGCTGACGGTGCCGAGGTGCTCACGAACCCCTGACCCGCTCCACCCCGATCGCGCACGTGCAGACTCAGACCTGACACACTGGGTACGCGAATGGGCTGGCCGGGCGACCGCGTTCCCCTCACGGGGACCGAGGAAGGTCCGGGCTCCACAGGGCAGGGTGATGGCTAACGGCCATCCGGGGAAACCCGCGGGACAGTGCCACAGAGAGAAGACCGCCACTCGGTGCTGAGGCAGCGAGGGGTAAGGGTGAAACGGTGGTGCAAGAGACCACCAGTGCTCCGGGCGACCGGAGCAGCTAGGTAAACCCCACCCGGAGCAAGATCTAACAGTGTGCGCATCAAGGCGGCCCGCCCGAGCACACGGGTAGATCGCTAGAGGGAGTCGGCAACGGCTCTCGTAGATGGATGGTCGCCCCGCCCGGTTTCGGGCGGACAGAACCCGGCCTACAGGCCAGCCCATTCGCCACAAGCCGCTGACCTGCGGAAACGTGAATCACTCACCCCCTCCACACGACGCAATCGACTCCCGTTCACCAAGAGTTCACTCAGGGGTTGTAGAGACTCAGAACCAGCCACCGCCGCCTAGCGACCGGAGGGCACCCTCGTGGCACATCAAAGCCTGCAACACACGCGACTCGATGGACCGGGCGTCTGTGCAGCACAGGAGTTGTCGCGCCGGTTGCTCGCCAAATACCCCGAACGCATGCGACACAGCGCTGCGGTTGCCGCGCGGGCGGTCTCGTTGGCCGAGGCGGTCGACGACGGGGATGTCAACCTGCTCGTGGCCGCTGCGTGGGCGCACGACATCGGCTATTCGCAGACCCTGCGAGACACAGGATTTCATCCTCTGGACGGGGCGCGCTTCCTTGAATCGCGGGGCTGGAATCCAAGGCTGTGCGCCCTGGTAGCCCATCACTCAGGCAGCCGCTTCGTCGCCACGGCCAAGGGGTTGGACTCGGCGCTGAGCCGGTTCGTCCATGTTCAGGATGCTGTGTCCGATGCCTTGACCGTTGCCGACCAGACCATCGGACCGGATGGACGACGGCTCACGCTGGATGAGCGGATGCGCGACCTGCTCGAGCGACACGGACCGCAGAGTCCCCACGGTCAAGCACACCCGCAGCGCGAGGCATACCTTCGCGCCGCGCTGCAACGGGTCACGGCTCAACTCTCGGCCCGAGAAGCCGCCGAGATTCGGGCGCCGATTGGCCGGCCTCGTAGCGGCAGCGTTGCGAGCTTCGAGGCCCGGCTCCTTCTCCCGCGGAGCCGGCGCACTTCCTGACCCGGCCCGCGCGCCCCGTCACCACTTCGCGTCCTGAACTCGCCACGTCACCGCGGGATCTGCCGAGCACGTGGCAGTCAAGGACCTGCGCGCACCCTCAGCTCAACTTCTACGTCCTGCTGAAGGCAGTGGTGAGTCTGCCCGGCGTTCACCAGCCCTCACCCCATCAGAGCTGCAGCGAGCACCCAGGAGGCGCCCGGGAGCAGGAGCTTCCCGGCCATCCGAGCCCGAGTCGCACAATAGGTCCGGCCAGCAACTGCTTCTGATCCGTTCACCTGAAGTCGCTAGCGTGCACGCCGCGGCCGCACTTTCCTCGGCTTGCATTGAACAGGAAGCTCGACGAGGTCCCTCACATGGCTCAGCCGGACGTCATGCGTCACGAACTCACCGCCGCCGAACTGCTGGCGCCCGTACTGCGCAGTCAGGTCGACGACCTGAGGCACTGGGAGGCCCAGCTCCGCGAACAACGGCCCGAGGCGATCCACCAGTTCCGGGTGGCCACGCGTCGGCTCCGCAGTGGCTTGGCCGGCTTCGAGCCGCTATTCGATGACAGGGCCAGCCGCACCCTTGTCAACGACCTTCGACGCTCAGCAAGCGCCATCGGTGACGGTCGCGACGTACAAGCTGTCCGCGATCGCGTCGATGCGTTGTTCATCGACGAGGCGGACGCCACCTCGAGCCGACTCCACGTCCTGTTGGCCCAACGGCTCGACCAGATCGGGGGCGAGAGCTGGAAACGCTCCGTCGATCACCTCAACCACTCTGACTACGACGACTTCACGCGCCGACTCGAACGCTTCGCAGACATGCCCCCGTGGCTGCCCGCCGCAGATCTGCCAGCCGACGAGGCGCTCCTCCCGATTCTGCGATCCGAGTGGTCGCGGTTCCGCAAATGCGTCCAGCAAGCGCTCGCTGAGCCCGCTTCGCCCGACGATGAGCGTCTGCATCAAACGCGCAAGGCGAGCAAACGCGCACGCTACGTCGCCGAGTCACTGGTCATCGTGTTCGGACGGAAGGCCAAACGGATGGGAAAGGCATCGAAACGGGTGCAGGTGGCCCTGGGCAACCACCAGGACTCGACACTCGTCCGGGAGTTCCTCATCGATGCCCGGCGCCACCTCGCACTGGACGAGGACGCAGCGCAGACCCTTGCCCGGCTCCAGGAGCGAGAGGCCTCTCATCTGTCCGCTCTTCGAGTCGACATCGAGCAGAACCTGCGCGGCACGGACCGAGTGTCGCTCCGAGCGTGGATGCGCTGATCCCATAGCAAGATGTCGAGAGTGCCAGCGTCAGTGCTTCGGGACGGATTGTTGCCCGACCGCGACCGGTCGTGGCGCCGGAACTGAGGTCGCGAGAGCCCGTGCTCTCCCGACCATCACCGCGACCACCGCGGCTCCCACCCCGACCGCGAGCACCACGAGAGCGTCGGGCAAGGGACCGTCGACCGGAGAACTCTCCTGGCGGCTGAAGACGTAGTAGTGCTCGAGCGAGGCCATGGCCCCAGCCAGCCACAGGAGTTGCAGTCCGGACCACGCTGTGGCCACCCACCAGTCACGACGCTGCGACGCGGTCGTCCCCGGCACCGGTTGTCGCCACCACCTCCCCACCTCGAGCATGCCGACAGCGGTCGCCGTGGCCAGGAGCGGCATCACCTGCATGAGATAGCGGTCGTGGAAGCCACCGCCCGTGGCGAGGAAGGCAACCACGTTCTGCAGCGTGAACAGGCCGTGGAGCCCCAGCAGCAGCCAGGCGGCATCGACACGGAGTCCGTGTCGTCGCACCGACCGGACCATGGCCACCGGGACCAGGACGAGCGCCGCCACGATCACGATCGCGGCGGAGAGTGTGGGCTCGGTGAGACCCGGGATGTTGTCGACCCGGTGCCAGCTCGTCACCGGGTCCCGGCCGAACTTCTCCAGCAGCGCGCCCTGGCCGGTGAGGTCGCCGTACAGGCGCAGGTTGCGAAGGTAGAACCAGCCGAACGCGAGCGCCGGGATCCCGCCGACGGCGGCGGCCACGGTCATCCCCCGGCGCCAGCCGTCTCGCCGTGTCAGCACGAACAGCAGGGTCGCCGCGCACAACGCCACGACCAGCACTCCTTGCGCTCGGGTGCCCGCCGCCACGGTCCCGGCCGCGACGGCCACCGCGATCCGCGCTGGTGTCACGGTGCCACGCATCATCCGGATCGTCATCAGGAGCAGGAGCAGCGCCGACGCCGACGCCCAGCCGTCGTTGACGAAGAAGGCGGACCGCAGCACGAGCGTCGGGGCAGCCGCCACCACCACCGCCAGCGCCGCCACGGCCGGGCGCCTGCGCGCCAGCTCGCTCGCCAGCACGCCGACCAGGAACAACCAGGCTGCGAATCCCAGCGTATTGGCCAGTCGCATCGTGATGATCATGGCGCTCTGGTGCTCGGAGGCGACCCACCAGACGGGCACCAGCGCCAGGTGGAACAACGGCGGGTGGTTGGCGGTCCAGATGTCCCCGTGGCCCTCGTCCCAACCACGGAACTCGGTGGCGGTCCTCGGGAAGCGCGCTGGATCGTCGACGATGTCGGTCTCGATGGTCGGCAACCGTCCCTCGGCAAGCGAGGCGACGTACCCGACATGCGCCGGCTCGTCGTTGCCCCAGCTCGGCACCTTGAACACCAGTGCGATCTGGGCGCCGGCAAGGGCCAGCAGGACCGCCACCAGGAGCGGAACGGCGTACGGCTGGGCTCCGAAGCGGCGTGCACGTGTGACCAGGCGCCGTCCCGGGCGGGGGTGGTTGGTGGTGTGCAAGATCAGGGTCCCTCTCGTGTACGGCGGCTGGCCCATGTCATTCGGCGGCGCAGTCATGGAGGCGACGGAGCTCGATGACTGGCCCCGGGCGGCGGTGCGCGGGTGGGTAGTAGTTGAAGCTGAAGTCGTAGGAGAAGCTGCTCGGGGTGGCGTTGGGCGCGAACGGGCTGACGCGCAGGACGAGCTCGCTCTGGGTCGCCAGTTCCTGGTAGTAGTCCGCCGCCGCGGAGAGGCCGGCGGCGATGCCGCGGTCGTGCTGGTGACTGTTGACCATCACCCAGCAGTAGCCCTTGTCCCGGTAGTCCTCGAGCAGGCCCGGGTGCAGCGTCTGCTCATAGGCCTGGAACGGCCGCGCGACCGGGTAGAGCTCGAGCCCGGCGTTGCGCAGCACGCGACCATAGGAGCCGGGCACGGCCGGCTCCACGACGATCCCGTCGCCCGCGGGGACCTCGTCGAGGATCCACGTCAAGGCGGTGACGCGGGTGTCGGTGCGGGTCAGCAGTGCGTCGCTGCGGACGACGTCGACCACCGGCTGGGCCAGGGCGACGGTGGCCACCAACGCGACGGCCGAGTGAGGTCGGAGTCGCGGGACGCGCGCCAGCACGGCGTCGACGGTCCGGATGGCGCCGTACGCCGCCAGGACGGCCAGGGCCGGATAGGCCGGCAGCATCCACCGGCCGAAGTACCTGCCCTGCATGGCCATCGCGACGTAGAGGATCACCGGGAAGCAGATCAGCAGCAGGGCGCGGCCGCGATCCCGCCGCCACATCAGCACCAGACCCAGCACGGCGAGGACGAGCGGGACCAACCCGAAGCCCCACAGCAGCGTCACCGGATAGCCGACCCAGGCCGAACCGGTCTGGCCGAGCTTGGTGGTCGCGGCCTGGGCGGACTGGCCGGTGACGTTGGCCCAGAACTTGCCGAACTCGACCGCGATGAACGGGTTCAGGGCGACCAGCGCGACCAGGCACGCCACCGCGGCGGCCGCAAGTCGGGCGAGACCGGCCACTGGGCGTGTCCGTCCCTTCAGGACGCCGAGCAGCACGGCCAGCGCGACCACCAGCGCCATGGGTGCGGCGAGGTACTTGGTGGCGGCCGCGACGCCGACGGCACCGCCGGCGAGCAGCAGGTCGGCCCATGATCCGCGCTCGGAGACAGCCAGGCAGGCCGCGAGGGCCACTGTCAGCGGGAGCAGCGTCGGCACGTCGTTGAGCGCCTGGTGGCTGTAGAAGACCGGCAGGAAGGCGAAGCCGAAGAGCGCGGCCGCCCAGACGCCCGCACGGCGGTCGACGAACCCGCTCCCGGCGACGTACACCACCGCCACGGTCGCGGTCCCCAGCAGGGCCGACACCAGCCGCGCCACCGTGAACACGGCGCCCGGGTCGTCGACGAGCATCATGGACACGTCCCGGCCCCAGAACACGACCCGGTAGACCAGGGCCACCAGGTAGGTGTAGCCGCTCGGGTTCTCGAAGTAGCCCGAGTACCAGTCCCCGTCCGCCGCGCGGGTGGCCTGCGGGACGTAGTGCAGCTCCTCGTCGGCGTTGTAGGCGTGCGGCATCCCGTGTCGGATGGCGACGAGCCGAGCGAGCAGGGAGAGCGCGAGGACGAGCAGGAGCAGGACGCGGACGGTGTCGAGACGACGGCCGGCCGCGGGCGGCGCTCCGTTCGGTGCGGGCAGGGTCACGACCATGTCCACACCCCGCTCCAGTTGCCGTCGATGCGGGGGTAGCCCACGCTCTGCGTCGCGGTGACCAGCCAGAGGACCACGCTGAGGACGGCCAGCACCGCCAGCGCGCGGTCATCGTTCCCGGCGCCCTGCGTCGCGTCGGGGCGCCGTGGAGCGGGGCGCCGTCCGAGCAGCAGCAGCCAGCCCAGGAGCATCGGTTCGCAGCCCCACCGCAGGTAGGCCTGTCCGCGTTCCCACACAGGCAGGCAGAGCAGCACGACGAGGTAGCCCGCGAGCGCGACGCGCTCGTGCAGCGGCTCGCCGTGGCGGCGCAGCGCGGAGGCCGCGAGGACCAGCCCGGCGAGGGTCGGCACAAGGATGACCAGGTTGGGCCACTCCGAGCCGAGGTGGGTCGCGGCGTGGCCGAGGTAGTCAAGGAGCGCGGTGACCGGCGGGCCGAGCGGGTTGTCGGAGGGCGGGTCCG
>NZ_JANPEO010000567.1:0-3133 GCF_031422975.1 Nocardioides sp.
CCAGGTGGCGACCTCGTGGGCGGCCGCTGAGGTCAGCGGTGTCGTGGCGCTGCTGCGCTCGCACTATCCGCGAGACACCGCCAAGCAGGTCGTGGCCAGGTTGATGGCAACGACCGAGGGCTCGGAGACGGCCCTGAACCCGTGGACCGGCGCCGGGGTCGTCCAGGCGCACGATGCCCTCACCCGCTCGCTCGACCCGGGCCGTGGCGGCAGGATCGAGCGCTCGACGGCGCAGGACCGTCGCGACTCGACGCCGCCGCCTGCGCCGACCCGTCTCGACCTCTTCGGGTCGTCGCGTGCGCTGCTGCTGTGGTTCGGCCTGGCCGGCGGCGCGCTGATGGCACTCGCGTTCATGCTGCGGTCGTTGACCCGCCGCTGAACGCCACCCGCTCCGGACACCGGCCCGGACGCGAGAGCCCCGAGCCATCGGAGGTGCTAGGCCTGCGACCTACGGGCGCGCCGCGGGTAGACCATCCATCGCCCGAGGAACACGGCGGCATAGGCCACCACGAAGCCGCCGATGAGGTCGACGGCGAAGTGCCAGCCGAGGTAGACCGTTGCCACCATGGTGCCTGCGAGGTACACGGTCATGGCCTGTGCGGCCCGGTCGAGCCGGTAGTAGCGCGCCATCAACAAGATCATGAGCACGATGGCGACATGCAGGCTCGCGAAGGCCGCGATCTGCGCGGTGGCGTCGTGTGCCTGGGGCTGTGCCAGCAGATCCGCGCGCTGTGTCAGGTAGCGCGCCTGTGTGTCCTGGGTCCTGGTGTGGGAAAGGCCGGCGAACTCCTCCGGTGCGTAGCTGAACGGCCCCAGTGAGGGAATCAGGTAGTACGCGCCGACCCCCAGGATCCACACCCACATCGCGGACGTGATGAAGACGTATCCGTGCCGAACCCGGTCGGTGAAGACCAGTGCGGCGACGAAGGACGCCGAGAGCACTGACGAGAACGACACGTAGATCAGCGTCAGCACGTACGCCGCGACGTGCTGGCCCAGCACGTCATGCAGCAGCACGGCGGGGCTGTGCCCGAGGAACAACCATCGGTCCCACTGCTGGAGCATGTCGTCACGCGGCTCGTTGAAGACGTTCCAGCTCTTCAGGTTGTGGTAGCAGAAGTACACGAGGTGGTACGCCAGCAGCCCAGTCATGGCCAGGGCCAGGCGGCCTCGAGTCCAGCGGCTCCGCAGCACCTCGAGGGTCCTGCGGAGCGTCCACCCCGGTCGGCCAGCACGGCGACCGGCGTCGACCAGGCTGAGCAGCGCGAACAGGCCGACGGAGATCGCCATGCGCCACGGCAGCCATGCGCCATGCGGGTCCCTGACCGGAATGCCGTAGTGGTGCGAACCCGCGGCGGTCACCATCGCGAACAGCACGACGAGCAGCCACACGCGGGCAACCCACCAGTACCCCTCCTGCTCGCGAGGCAGGACCTCACCGGTGCGCGGTCGCAGTTCGGGTGCGCTCACGGGGACCTGGTCTGCGCCGGTTCCGGGGTGGCCGTGCGGATCCGGACGGCGCGGCCTGACCCGTCGGGCAGCCCGATGCGGAGCAGCCTGGCCATCGAGAAGCCCTTGAGCGTCAGCAGGGCGAGGGCGAATGCGGTGGCGAGCACGGCATCCCTGGTCAGGAGCAGGATGGCGATGAAGGCGGCCGAGTTGACGGTCTTGCCCAGCGGGGACCAGTTGAGAGCCCAGATCCGATGGTCCACCAGGTAGAAGTAGTTGGGGCTCAGCAGCGGCCAGGCCAGGAAGGCCAGCGACAGCAGCAGGTCGACCACGAGGAACTCGACGACGTACACCCCGACCGGCAGGGCCAAGGTGCGGTCGAGCCAGACCAGCGCCACGTAGAGGGGGACCGCGGACAGGCGGTCGCAGAGGATGTCCGCCACCGCCCCGATCCTGGTCTCCTGATCCAGACGTCGCGCCAGCCAGCCGTCGAGGATGTCGCCCACCCAGTAGACGGCAAGGCTGCCGAGCAGCAAGCCCATGGAATCGCTCCGCACCGCCGCGACGATCAGGGTCAGTGAGCCGATCGTCCGCGCCACGGTCACGACGGTCGGCCAGGTCCAGAACCTTTCGCGTTCGGGTCGCGCGTAGCCGACGGTGCCGACGCTCACGTCGTGCTTGTGGGCGTTGGAGGTCAAGACGTTGGCATGCCCAGGGTGGGAGGGCAGGATGGACGGCAGCCGATGCTGGTTGCCGGTTCCCCACGCTGCTATCCACACCGCGGCCACCCCGATCGCCATCCCGCCGAGGGCATCCAGCAGGTAGTGCCACCCGAGGTACACCGTGGCCAGGATGTTGAGGAACAGGAACAGCCACAGACCCCACTGGATGAAGACCGGGCGCAGCTTGATCATCATCGCGATCAGCGTCGCGGTCACCATGACCGAGACGTGCAACGACGCGAACGCCGCGATCGTCTGCAGTGCGTCGGTGCCGAACGGATCGGCGAGCATGTCGGTCCGGTCGGTCAGCCAGCTCTGGGCGATGTGGGTCACCTGCGTCTCCGGCAGGTCCGCGAACAGTTCCGGCCGTGCGTAGATCGGGCCGGTCGAGGGCACCAGGTAGTAGATCGACACGCCCAACACCCAGTTGACCGCGACCGCGGTGACGTACCAACAGGCCGTGTCGAGGTTGCTGGTCCAGAACAGGGCGATCAACAACGACAGCGTGAGGAACACGATCCACGCGACGTAGGTGATCGACATCAGGTGCGCGGCGACTCCGGTGCCCAGCAGGTCGTGCAGCACCGTGGCCGGGTCGTGGCCGAATGTCACCTTCCGGTCGAGACGCAGCAGCTCGTCGTCCAGCATGTGCGGCCGCACGAAGGGGACGTAGCTCTTCAGGTTTCGAAAACCGACGTAGGCGAGATACCAGCTGCCCATGCCGATCAGGACGAGCCGGATCCGCGGAGCATGCCACCGCTCGCGGATGACCGCCCGGGCCCGCGAGCGCCATCCGACCAGACCGCCGCCATGAAGGCAGCGCGCGACCACGTCGATGAGGAAGCAGGCGCCGGCGATGAGGGGCAGCCGGATGTAGGACGGCCCCACGATCGAGTCATCCGGATCCCGAAGCGGAAGGTGCTGGATCCTGGAGACGACCACCGCCGCGCCGAACAGGCCGA
>NZ_JANPEO010000568.1:0-8411 GCF_031422975.1 Nocardioides sp.
GTCGTTCTCGGACGGCTCGGGAGGGGTGCTCATGGCGCAAAACTGTAACAGGTTCTAGTATGGCCGCATGACGATGCCTTCACCGGTCCTCGACGCGATTCGAGACCTGCTGCCCGGCCTCCGTGAGCGCGCCGACGAGGCGGAGCGCCTGCGGCAGGTGCCCGAGCAGTCGGTCAAGGAGCTCGAGGAGACCGGCTTCTTCCGGATGCTTCAGCCGGCGCGCTTCGAGGGTCTCGAGTCCGACCCGGTCGACTTCTTCACCGCCGTCAGGATGATCGCCTCCGCCGACGGCTCGACCGGCTGGATCTGCAGCGTGCTCGGCGTGCATCCCTGGCAGGTGGCGCTGTTCACCGACGAGGCCCAGCAGGCCGTGTGGGGCGCCGACACGAACACGAGGCTGAGCTCGTCCTACGCACCGACCGGCAAGGCGGTGCTCACCGACGGGGGCTACACCCTGAGCGGCAAGTGGTCCTTCTCGTCCGGCTCGGCGCACGCGTCCTGGGTGCTGCTGGGCGGGCTCGTCCTCAACGAGGACGGCAACGTCGTCGACTTCAAGACCTTCATGATCCCGCGAGCCGACTACGAGATCCTCGACGTGTGGAACGTCGTCGGCCTGCGCGGCACCGGCTCCAACGACATCGTCGTCGACGACGTCTTCGTGCCCGCAGCGTTCACGCTCTCGATGAGCGACACGGGCCGCTGCTTCGGCCCGGGCCAGGAGCAGAACACCTCAGACCTCTACAAGCTGCCCTTCCACTCACTGTTCACCAGCACGATCACCAGCCCCATCGTCGGGATGGCGACGGGGGCGTACGCCGAACACGTCGAGATGCAGCAGCAGCGGGTCCGGGCGGCCTACCTCGGGGAGAAGGCGTCCTCCGACCCGTTCGCGGCCGTGCGGATCGCGCGCGCGGGCAGCGAGATCGACGCGGCGTGGGCGCTGCTGATGGCCAACATCCGCGAGGAACAGGCCCATGTCGCCAAGGGGGAGAGGATCCCGCTGCAGCTGCGGCTGCGGGTGCGGCGCGACCAGGTGCTCGGCACCCAGCGAGCGATCGACGCGATCGACGCGCTGTTCGAGGCGTCGGGCGGGCGGGCGCTGGCCGAGGGCACCTATCTCCAGCGCGCGTGGCGCGATGCGCACGCCGGTCGCGTGCACGCCGCCAACGACCCCGAGCGCGCGCTGAAGATGTTCGGCGAGCTCGAGTTCGGTCACAAGATCGACCCGGGGATGTACTGAGTTGAGTCCCACCAAGCAGGACCTCCAGCAGACGGTCGAGGTCAACGGCACCGACATCGCCTTCTACGAGAGCGGAGAGGGATTCCCGCTCGTCATGCTGCACGGCGGTGGTCCCGGCGCCTCCGCCTGGTCCAACTTCGGGGCGGCGCTGCCGGGCTTCGCCGAGAGCCATCGCACGATCCTCATCGACCAGCCCGGCTTCGGTGCCTCCGGCAGGCCCGAGGTCGTCGGCAACTACTACCGGCACGCGGCCGACCACGTGATCGGCGTGCTCGACCACCTCGGCATCGACCGGTGCCACCTGCTCGGGAACAGCCTCGGCGGGGGTACGGCGATGAGGCTGGCCCTGGAGCGCCCAGAGACCGTCGCCCGGCTGGTGCTGATGGGACCAGGTGGGTTGTCGCTCAACCTGTTCCACGCCGATCCCACCGAGGGGGTGCAGCGGCTGATGGACTTCGGTGCCGACCCGACCCGCGAGACGTTGCGAGCGTTCATCGCCACGATGGTGGTCAACCAGGACCTGGTGACCGACGAGCTGGTCGAGGAGCGGTTCGCGGATGCGACCGCGCCCGGCGCCCGGGAGGCGATGCGCTCGATGGGCATGTCGTTCTGGAACCCGGAGACCGCCGAGGACGGGATGCTGTGGCGTGAGGCCCACCGGCTGCGCCAGCACACGCTGCTCACCTGGGGCAGAGAGGACCGGGTCAACCCGCTCGATGGTGCGTTGGTGGCCCTCAAGCTGATCCCCAGGGCGCAGCTCCACGTCTTCGGCCACTGCGGCCACTGGGCACAGGTCGAGGCCGCGGACGAGTTCCGCGAGGTCGCCGTCGCGTTCTTGAACAGACACGTCGAGAGGCCGACGCCATGATCGACATCCGCTCCATGGGCTACGTCCGCGTGGCCAGCACCGACCTGAGCGCCTGGCGCACCTTCGCCGAGAAGGTGCTGGGACTGGCCGTCGGTCGCGGCCCCGACCCGGACCACCTCTACTACCGCATCGACGAGGTCTCGGCCCGGCTGATCGTCTTCGAGAGCGACGTCGACGAGCTGTCGGCGACCGGCTGGGAGCTGGCCGACCACGACGCGCTCCAGCAGGCGCGCGAGCACCTGCAGAAGGCGGGCGTCGAGTTCGTGGAGGGCACTGCCGACGAGCTGGCCGAGCGACGGGTGCAGGAGCTGATCCGCTTCACCGACCCCTTCGACAACGTCTTCGAGCTCTTCCACGGCATCACCTACGAGTCGCGCCCCGTCGTCACGCCGTACGCCGCCACGTTCGTCACCGGCGAGCAGGGGATGGGCCACATCGTGCTCCCGGTCAGCGACGACGTCGAGGCGTTGCGGTTCTACCGCGACGTGCTCGGCTTCCGGCTGCGCGACTCGATGTCGATGCCCGGGGAGTTCGTGGGCAGGGAGGCCGGCACGAAGGTGTGGCTACGGTTCCTCGGGATCAATCCCCGTCACCACTCGCTGGCGTTCCTGCCGATGCCCAACCCGTCCAAGTGCGTCCACATCATGCTCGAGGTCGACAGGCTCGACGACGTGGGTCGCGCGCTGGAGCGGGTCCGCAAGCACAAGGCGCCCCTCTCGGCCACCCTCGGGCGGCACATGAACGACGAGATGGTGTCGTTCTACGTCAAGAGCCCCGCCGGCTTCGACATCGAGTTCGGCACCGAGGGCCTCCAGGTCGACGACACCCGCTGGGTGGCCCGGGAGAGCACGGCCGTCTCCTACTGGGGTCACCAGTTCGGCGGCTGATCGCCATGGGCGAGACTGTCCGAATGACTGAGCTCCCCGACGGCATGCCTGATGGGATGGCCGACGACGCCCGCGCGTCCTGGCCGCCGCGGGAGCTGATCGACTCGTTCCTGGGCACCTTCCCCCACGACTTCGAGTGGCGTCCCGGCGAGACGATCGAGGTCGACGACGAAGAGGCGCAGGACCAGGCCCGGCTGTTCCGCGACGTTCTCGGCCGCTATGCCTCCGGAGTCACGGTCGTCACCACGATGTCGGCCGACCAGCCCGCCGGCATGACCTGCCAGTCGTTCACCAGCGTCTCCCTCGACCCGCCGCTCGTCGCGTTCCTGCCGACGAAGCAGTCGCGGGCATTCGCCGCGATCCAGCGGTCCGGCACCTTCTGCGTCAACTTCCTGGCCGCGGGTCAGGACGACCTCTCCAGCGCGTTCGCCTCGCGCGGTGACGACAAGTTCGCGAGCGTGGAGTGGTCGCCCAGCGCCGCCACCGGCTCGCCGTTGCTGGCCGGCATCGTGGGTCACGTCGACTGCACCGTGCACTCCGTGCACGAGGCCGGAGACCACTTCCTCGTGATGGGCAAGGTCGTCGACCTCGCGGTCGGCTCCGGTGAGGACCCGCTGCTCTACTATCGCGGCGCCTATCGCAGCACGCACTGAGTGTCCCCTGTTCGGGGATGTCCAACCGGACCGTTCACGCCTAGGTTGTCTGCACCAACTCGTCACCCGAAGGGATCACCACCCATGCGTCCCACGCGTCTTGTCCGTACCGCAGCCGTGTCCGCCGTCCTTGCCCTGTCACCGCTCCTGTTCGCCACCACCCCGGTCTTCGCGGCCGTTGCCTCCGACGGCGCAGCTGCCTGCGCCGGCGGGTCGTCCGGCGCCAGGGTGACCAAGGGCGCGACGGCCCAGGAGCCGGCCCTCTACTCCCCGAACGACGCCAACAAGTACGGCCTGGTCAAGGACCTGCCGACGCTTGCTGCCGGGTCGATCCGGGTCAGGACGGTCTTCCACGTCATCACGGCAGCAGCACCGACGCCCGCGCAGCGCAGTCGCCTGCAGACGATGGTCACTGACCAGGTCGGCGTGCTCAACGCGGCGTTCTCCGGCAAGACCAGCCCGATCGCGGCGAACACCGCGTTCCGCTTCGACCTGGCGCAGACCAACTTCGTCACCAACGCCGAGTGGGCCACGGTGACTCCCGGCAAGTCCGAGACGGCGATGAAGCAGGCCCTGAAGGTGGGTGACTCCGAGACCCTCAACGTCTACGCCGCCGACATCGGAGGGGGCCTGCTGGGCTGGGCCTACTTCCCCAAGGACTACAACAACGGCCACGACTGGCGCGACGGTGTCGTCATCCTCGACGAGTCGATGCCCGGCGGCACGGCCGGGAAGTACTCCCTCGGGGACACGCTCACCCACGAGGTGGGTCACTGGATGATGCTCGAGCACACCTTCGCGGGCGCGTGCTCGGCCAGCGGTGACGGGGTCGCGGACACCCCGCGCGAGGCCTTCCCGCAGTTCGACTGCCCGATCGGCGCCGACACCTGCGCGGCGCCCGGGCTCGACCCGATCCACAACTTCATGGACTACTCGCAGGACTCCTGCATGGACATGTTCAGCCCGGGCCAGGCCGACCGCATGAGTGACGCCTGGCAGGCCTTCCGCGCCGGCGGCAACGGCTGAACGACCCACCCCGGGACATCCTCACAGGGCCAGGCGCGCACGAGGGGTGTGCGGCTGGCCCCACAGGGTGCCGAGCGCGTGCGCCCGCTTGAGCACCAGGTGGGCGTCGTGCTCCCAGGTGATGGCGATGCCGCCGTGCAACTGGATCATCTCGCCGGCGAGATCGTTGAAGGCCTCCGTGCAGTACGCCGCAGCGACGGCCGCCCGCGCCGGCGCGTCGGGCGCTGCGTCGATGAGTCCGTCGACCCCATGCAGCATCGCCGAGCGGGACAGCTCGAGCTTGACCAGCATGTCGGCCATCCGGTGCTTGAGCGCCTGGAACGACCCGATCGGCCGGCCGAACTGCACCCGTTGCAGGCTGTAGGCCACCGTGTCGTCCAGCGCCCGTTGCATCCCGCCGACCTGCAGGGCCGCGGTGAGCACGAGGGCGACGTCGCGGACACCGTCGGGGAGCGGGTCGACGATCTGGCGCAGGGTCGACAGCTGGACGGTCGGGTCCATCGCGGACACCCGGACAGGGGTCTCGTCGACCTGGGTGAGGCGGCCGTCGACGTAGGCCAGCACGATCTGCGCCTGTGCGCCGAACAGCACGTGGTCCGGCGTGGCCAGGGTCGCCACCTCCCCGCCGGCGATCCTCGCCAGCAGTCCGTCCGGGTCGCGCGCGGCGAGCAGCGCAGCCGCCGCCAGGGCGGTGGGCAGCAGGGGTGATGGTGCGAGTGAGCGGCCCAGCTCCTCGAGCACGACGCACGTCTCGGCCAGGGAGGCGCCGACGCCGCCGTGTGACTCCGGGATGGCTAGTGCGGCCACGCCGATCTGCTCGCACAGGGTCTGCCACAGGCCCTCGTCGAAGCCTTTGTCCGAGGTCATCGCGGTGCGCACGGCCGCGCGGTCCGCGCGCCGGTCGAGCAGCGAGCGGACGATCGCGGCCAGCTCGGCCTGCTCGTCGGTCCTGCTCATGTCCGGACCAGGCTCTCGAGGACCCGGGCCCGGTGGAACGCGGGCGTGCCCCAGGCGTTGACCAGCGCACGGACCTTGAGCAGCCACAGCGACAGGTCGAGCTCCGCGGTGTAGCCGATCGCGCCGTGCACCTGCAGGCCCGCACGGGAGGCGAGGTAGGCCGCGTCTCCGGCCGCGACCTTGGCCGCGGAGACGTCGCGGGCGCGATCGGTGCCCTCGAAGCCCACTGCCGCTCCGTCGACCAGGGGTCGAGCGAAGTCGAGGGCTATCCGTACGTCGGCGAGCTGGTGCTTGATCGCCTGGTAGGAGCCGATCTCGCGTCCGAACTGCGTGCGCTGCTTCACGTAGGTCACCGAGTCGGCCAGGATCCGCTCGCCCGCGCCCAGCAGCTGGGCGGACGCCGCGAGGACGGCGAGGTCGAAGGCGAGGTCGAGGTCTCCCGCTTCGACCCGCTCGTGGGGTGAGACCTCGAAGAGGTGCCGAGCGCGGTCGAGCGAGACGTGCCGGGTGCCCACCGTGGCGGTGAACAGCGTCGAGTCCTCGACCGCCAGCACGTGCTGCGCCACGTCGGCGTCGAGGGCGAAGGGGACGTGGGGAGGGACGGCCACGGTGGCGATGGTCTGGCTCAGGTCGGCCTCGAGCGCGATGGGCAGAAACGCCGCTGACTCGACCCAGGGCCCAGGGACGCCGTGCCGGCCGAGCGCCTCGAACGCGATGCACACCTCGACGGCCGTGGCATGGGTGGCCAACGAGGTCACACCCCGCTCGGCGAGAGTGCGCCACAGCGCCAGCCCCGGCGCGGAGTCGCCGGCCGCCCAGGCCCGGGCCGCGGCGACGGTGTCGGCTCCGGCCAGGACCTTGTCCAGGGTGGTGGCGAAGTCGCGCTGTTCCTTGTCGTGGCTGAACTTCATCGGCGGGGCTCCTTGGGGAGTCCGAGGATCCGCTCCGCGACGATGTTGCGCTGGATCTCGTTGGTGCCGGCGTAGATCGGGCCGGACAGCGAGAAGAGATAGCCCTCGGTCCAGGCGGACTCGACCTCCCCCTCCGGGCCGAGCAGGTCGAGGGCGGTCTCGTGCAGGGCCACGTCGAGCTCGGACCAGAAGACCTTGTTGGTCGATCCGGCCGCGCCGATCTGGCCGCCGTCGGCGAGGCGCGTGACCGTGCCCCAGGTGTAGAGGCGATAGGCCCGGGCCTTGATCCAGGCATCCGCGACGTCATCGGCGCTCCGGGCGACGGTCGGGCCGCGGTCGGCGTACAGCGAGACCAGGCGATCCGCGGCGGCGCAGAAACGCCCCGGGGAGCGGAGCGAGAGGCCGCGCTCGTTGCCGGCGGTCGACATCGCGACCCGCCACCCGTCACCCGGCGCCCCGAGCACGTCGGCATCGGGCACGAAGACGTCGTCGAGGAAGATCTCCGCGAAGCCCGCCCCGCCGCCGAGCTGGGCGATCGGCCGGACGGTGATCCCCTCGGCGTCGAGCGGGAACAGGAGGTAGGTCAGGCCGCCATGCCGTTCGGCCTCGGGGTCGGAGCGGAACAGCCCGAAGGCCCAGTGGGCCAGCGCCGCCCGCGACGACCACGTCTTCTGGCCGTTGAGCAGCCAGCCCCCCTCGACCCGTCTCGCGGTGGACTTCAGCGACGCGAGGTCGGAGCCGGCCTCGGGCTCGGACCACGCCTGCGCCCAGACGCTCTCACCGCTGGCCATCGTCGGCAGGAAGCGCTGCTGCTGCTCACGGGTGCCGTGGTCGAAGATGATGGGGGCGAGCAGGAAGATCCCGTTCTGGGAGACGCGGCCGGGTGCGCGGGCGCGGTAGTACTCCTCCTCGAAGATCACCCACTCCACCAGCGATGCCCCGCGGCCGCCGACCTCGGGCGGCCACGAGACGACCGACCAGCGGGCGTCGCACAGTTCCTTCTCCCAGGCCTGGTGTGCGACGAAGCCCTCAGCCGTGTCCATCGAGGAGAGTGGAGTGGCCGGGACATGGGCGGCCAGCCACTCGCGTGCCTCGGCCCGGAACGCGAGCTCGGACTCGGTGAGCTCAAGATCCATCGCGAAGATCCTTCTTGAGCACCTTGCCGGACAGGTTGCGGGGGAGCGCGTCGATGACCGCGACCTCGCGCGGCACCTTGTAGTTGGCCAGTCGCTCGCGGGCGAAGGCGAGCACCTCGTCGGGGGTGGCGGACCCCACGACGTAGGCCCGACCCACCTCTCCCAGGCGCTCGTCCGGGACTCCGACGACGGCCACCTCGGTGACGCCGTCGAGTCGCGCCAGCGCCTGCTCCACCTCGGCGGGATAGACGTTGAACCCGCCCGAGATGTACATGTCCTTGAGCCGATCGGTGATGCGCAGGTTGCCGAAGGCGTCCAGGGTGCCGACGTCGCCGGTGTGCAGCCAGCCCTCGGCATCGATCGCCGCGGCCGTCGCGACCGGGTCGTCGAGGTAGCCAAGCATCACGTAGACGCCCCGGACGAGCAGCTCACCGCCGTCCGCGATGCGCGTCTCCATCCCCGGCACCGCGCGACCGCACGTCATCGCCACGGTCTCGGCGTCCTCGTCCCCACGGCACATGGTGGTCACCACCGCCTCGGTCAAGCCGAAGGCGGTCACCACCCGCTCGATGGCCAGCTCCTCGCGGAGCCGCTCGATCAGCACGACGGGGATCACCGCGGCGCCGGTGACGACCAGCCGCAGCGACGACAGGTCGTGGCGTGTGTGCGCGTCGGCCGCCAGCAGCGACGTGAAGATCGTCGGCGCCCCGGGCAGCACGGTGATGCGCTCCTG
>NZ_JANPEO010000569.1:0-2156 GCF_031422975.1 Nocardioides sp.
CGCGCCGGTGCGGGTTCCCCTTGCGGGGAGGTACGGCGAGGCCTGTTGGGCGACGGAACGTCGATCAGAATCGGGAGCGGAACCTGTCGGCACCGCTTCCCTCCAGCCGGGCGGCGGAAGCACTGCGGTTCATCAGCGCGCTGGCCAACACCGCAGCCGGGCCAGTGACTGTAGGACCACCCAGCCCGGTCGACCAGTCGATGTCGGTCGCCAGCAGGTGCAATCCTTCCCTCTTGGCCGCGTCGACCGCACGCTTGCCCTGGGTGAGGTCGTCAAGGACTCGACGGCCACCTTCGACGGTGGCTTCGGCAGGAAGGTCCAGGGGCGCGCGAATGTCCTGTGCATGCAAGAACAGGTGGCTCAAGGGCGCGGTCTCTCCTGCGCCGGGCACGTTGAACCCGCTCGCCGTGGTGGCGGCGACCGCGTCGACCAGCTGGTGGCCGGTGCGGCTGTCGGCGCGAGCCCACCGATCGGCGAACCGGTCGAACCTAAACCGCGCCCGAAGCAGTCCGACCACAAAGCCTCGGAAGCTCAACTCGTAGGGCATCAGCAGGTGCGCAGTCACGTCCCTCACCGACCAGCCGTCACACAGGCTGGGGCTCGCCCACTCTGCGTCCGTCAGGCCGCGGAGCTGGCCAACCAGCAAGTCGCGCTCGGCGGCGTACACGGACTCGATGTCCGTCATGCAGACTCCACCGGCAGGGCCTGGGTGAGCCGGAAGGAGTTGCCCGACGGGTCTCGGAAGCCGGCGTCGACCCCGTACGGCCGCTCCTCGGGCTCCTCGGTGAACTCCACGCCAAGGGCAGTGAGCTCCTCGTAGGACTTCTGGCAGTCGCCGGTGGTCAGGAAGAGCGTCTGGGCGAAGCCCTTGGCCATCAGGCCCCGGATCTCCTCCCGGGTGACCTCGTCGATGATCGGCGGACCCGGGATCGCCATGAGGACGATCTCGGTCTCCTGTCCGGGCACCCCCACGGTGAGCCATCGGAAGTTGCCCATCTCTGGCACGGTGACGTCCTGGCGCAGTTCCATGCCGAGCTTGTCGGTGTAGAACGCGAGCGCCTCGTCCTGGTCGTGCACCCATACCTGCGCGCCGCTGAGCTTGATCATCGGGTCTCCTTCGCTTCGGATCTGGTGGGAGAGACGCTAGAGATCACCGGGCGGCCTCGTCTTCTCGAATCGTGCTCTCCTTGTGCTCCGGCACGTGGGCGGGCCGGCCGTAGAACCGCACCACACAGCTCGGCAGCACCGCCCTCGAGTTCGCGGGAGGGAAGGCGACGCGGTACACCGTCGGAGTACTGCCGAACATCCGCTTGAAGCTGGCGGTGAACGACCCCACGCTGGTCAGCCCCACCTCGACGCAGATGTCGGCAACGCGGTGGTCGGTGTTCCGCAACAGTGCCGCAGCCCGCTCCAATCGCCGGGTGAGTAGGTATACGTGCGGTGGTTGTCCGAAGGCCGAGCGAAACGCCCGGCTGAAGTGCGCCCGGCTCAGCCCGGCGGCGTCCGCCATCGCCGCCACGTCGATCGGGTCGTCGTAGTGGCGATCGGCCAAGTCCTTGCCGCGCAACAGATAGCGCTCTATCGGAAGTTGCCCCACGACCCCGAGTATGCCGATCAGACCCGCCTGCGCGGCGCGGCCATGCCTACCGACAACACCAACACGAGACGGCCGCCCATGTTCGACCTTGCACGTTCCCCCCAGCGTAGAACTGGGCATCTGGTCGGAGGGGCCGGTCACCACGATCCGAGCTCGCGGCGGACAATCTTCGTTTGCGGATCCCGTTGTGGTCACGCGGACGGTGACCAGTACGGGATGAGCATCAACCGGCGGCCGATCTCTCGATGAGGTCGAGGTCGCGCACACAGAACTGATGGTGCGCGAACTCCTCGCCGAGCACCGTGCCCAGGCATTGCCGAAGCGATCGTCCGCGTGCGTACGGCGGCCACATGTCGTTGTCGGGGATCGGTGCCGGCTCCTGGAGCTGCTCGGCGGTGACGGCGTCCAGCCAGCGCTCGAGCTCGGCCGCCTGTTCATCACGGATCGCCAGCACCTCGTCGAGCGTCGGGTCCGCCGACGGGTCGAGACCCTGCTCCTCGCGGCCGAGCACAGACTCGATGCCCAGCCCCATCGGAGTGAACAGATCGGTCGACCCGAG
>NZ_JANPEO010000570.1:0-4370 GCF_031422975.1 Nocardioides sp.
CACCGCCCTCACCGAGTTCGACCGCTTCGGGCCCGACATCGTGCTCCTCGACCTGATGCTGCCCGGCGTGCCGGGCACCGAGGTGTGCCGCCAGATCCGGGCGACCTCGTCCGTCCCGGTGATCATGGTCAGCGCCAAGGACGACGAGGTCGACAAGGTGGTCGGGCTCGAGCTGGGCGCCGACGACTACGTCACCAAGCCCTACTCCCCGCGCGAGCTCGTGGCCCGCATCCGCGCGGTGCTGCGCCGCGGCCAGGAGCCCGATCTCCTGCCCGACACGCTGGAGGCCGGGCCGGTGCGGATGGATGTCGAGCGGCACGTCGTCACCGTGGACGGCACCGAGCAGCGACTCCCCCTCAAGGAGTTCGAGCTGCTGGAGATGTTCCTGCGCAACCCGGGTCGGGTGCTCACCCGCGGCCAGCTGATCGACCGCGTCTGGGGCTCCGACTATGTCGGCGACACCAAGACCCTCGACGTACACGTCAAGCGACTGCGCGCCAAGCTCGAGCCCGACCCGAGCGAGCCGAAGTACCTCGTGACCGTGCGCGGGCTGGGCTACAAGCTCGACCTGTGAGTTTCCGGGGACTCCGCCCAACCCGTACGGCGGGAACTCGGGGTTCGCTGTCCGGAATCCGCTCGCGCCTCGTCATGGCTGTCCGTAGCCTTGACTCGTGACAACGACGCCCGGCACCACGCCGACCCAGCCAGCGGCCGTGATCCCCGAGCAGGACATCCAAGACACGAAGGCGTGGCTCCCGCTCGCGGCGGTCGCCACCACTCTCGTGCTGTGGGCGAGCGCCTTCGTGGGCATCCGGCACCTCGGGGAGTCCGTCCCGCCCGGCGCCCTGTCGCTGAGCCGGCTGCTCGTGATGGCGCTCGCGCTCCTCGCGCTGATGAGGGGTCGGCTCCCCCGGCTGCCGACCAGGCGCGAATGGCCGCTGATCCTGGCCGGCGGGGCGAGCTGGTTCGGCGTCTACAACCTGACCCTCAACGAGTCCGAGCGCCGCATCGACGCCGGCACCGCCGCCCTGATCGTCCAGATCGGGCCGATCATGGTCGCCCTGCTCGCGACCTTCTTCCTGGGCGAGCGACTGACGAAGTGGCTGCTCATCGGCATGGGCGTCGGGTTCACCGGCGTGGTCATCATCGCTCGCGCGTCCTCGCAAGGTGACAACGGCGACCTGGTCGGCGTACTCCTCGCGGTCGTCGCCGCCCTCACCTTCGCGGTCGGCGTCCTGACCCAGAAGAAGCTGCTGCCGCACATGGGGGCGCTCGACCTGACGTTCTGGTACGCCGTCGTCGGGGCCGCGGTCTGCCTGCCGTGGGCCGGCCAGACGGTGCGCGTGCTCGGCGACGCGAGCGCCGACACGTTGTGGTGGATCCTCTACCTCGGCATCTTCCCGAGCGCGATCGCCTTCACCACGTGGGCGTTCGCCCTGAGCCACGCCGACGCCGGCAAGTTCGCGCAGTCGACGTTCCTCGTCCCGTTCATCACCGCCCTGATGGCATGGCTGCTGCTCGACGAGGTGCCGCCCGCGCTGGCGTTCCTGGGCGGCGGGCTCTGCATCGCGGGCGTACTCCTGTCCCGCCGCCGCCCCGCCCCCCGGGCCCGCTGACTGCCATGCTGCAGCCATGACTGCCGCCGCCAACGTCCTCATCGGCCTGGTTGCCGCACTGCACGCCTACTTCCTCGTCCTCGAGATGTTCCTGTGGACCGAACCGGCGGGACGAGGTGCCTTCGGGCTGACCCGGGAGTTCGCCGAGGAGACCAAGTCGCTGGCCGCCAACCAGGGCCTGTACAACGGCTTCCTGGCGGCGGGTCTCGTCTGGGGGCTGCTCGACGACAACCTCGCGTTCAAGGTGTTCTTCCTGGGCTGCGTCATCGTCGCCGGGGTGTACGGCGCCGCGACGGTCAGCCGCAAGATCCTCGTCGTCCAGGCGGTGCCGGCGGTGCTCGCGCTCGGCGCGGTGCTGCTTGCCCGCTGACTCGAGGCCCTCGGGCATGTAACACGCTGTCCGGTGCTCTTCTGCGACGTTGCAACGACGTGGAAGAGCACCGGACAGCGTGTTACATCTCGGCGTCGGCCGTCGGCGGCACCGGGTCGACCCCGGACTCGAGCCACCCGCGGAACGCGTCGAGGTTGGCGGTCGACTCCCCGCGCGAGAGCCGCCACTCCCACTCCTTGCGGATGGAACTGGCGAAGCCGAGCTCGAGGATCGAGTTGAACGACCCGTCGGCCTGCGCGAGCACCGAGCCCAGCAGCCGGTCGAGCTCGTCGTCGGTGACGCTGGAGAGCGGCAGGCGGGCATCGAGGTAGATGTCGCCGGCGTGGTCGACCGCGAACGCGACGGCGTACATCCGCAGGTTGCGCTCGAGCAGCCAGCGATAGACCCGGGCGTGGTTCTCGTCGGGGTTGCGGCACACGAACGCGTGCACACCGAGGGCGTGCTCACCCACGTCGAGGCGTACCGGCGTCTGCAGCTTCTTCTCACCGGCGAGCGTCAGCGAGAAGGTGCCCTCGGTGGGCGATTCGTAGGGGATCTCGTTGGCATCGAGATAGCCCCGGATGGTGTCCGCAGCTGAGGTCACGCCGACATCTCATCACGCATCAGCATGCCGGCGCCGCGGTAGGCCGCGAGCGTGCGCTCGGCCGTGCGCTCCCACGAGAAGTCGCGGGCATGCTCGAGCGCACCCGCGCCGAGCCGGGCTGTGAGCACCGGGTCGTCGATGAGTCGACGCAGCGCGTTCGCCCAGTCGTGGGCGTCGTGCGATTCGACCAGCAGGCCGCTGCGCCCGTCGGCGACGACCGTGGTGAGTCCGCCGACCGCGGCCGCGACCACGGGGGTACCGGTCGCCTGCGCCTCGGCGGCGACCAGGCCGAAGGACTCGTTGTAGGAGGGTACGGCGACCGCCGTCGCCGCCGCACACCAGCGGGCCAGCTCCACCTGGGCCACCGGCGGCACGAAGCGCACCACGTCGTCGAGGTCGAGCTCGGCGCTGAGCTGGGCCAGCGACTCCGGATGCTCCAGGCCGCTGCCCGAGGGCCCGCCGACGATCGGCACCACGAGACGCGAGCGCAGGCCGGGATCGCGATCCAGGAGGACGCTGACCGCCCGCAGCAACACGTCCGGCGCCTTCAGCGGCTGGATCCGGCCGGCGAACATCAGCACGATCGCGTCCTCGGGCAGTCCGAGCTCACGGCGTACGGCCGCCTTGTCCTGCGGCCGGAAGACCGACAGGTCGACGCCCGGGTGCACGACCTCGACCCGGTCGGGGTCGGCGCCGTACAGGGTGATCAGCTGTTTGGCCTCGAGCTCGGTGTTGGCGATCAGCAGGTCGGCCGCCTCGACCACCTGCTCCTCGCCGATCACCCGGGCGAGCGGCTCGGGGGTGTCGCCGACGGCGAGCGCCTCGTTCTTGACCTTGGCCATGGTGTGCATCGAGTGCACGAGCGGCACACCCCACCGGTCACGCGCCAGCGCCCCGACCTGGCCCGAGAGCCAGTAGTGGGAGTGCACCACGTCGTAGTGACCCAGCGGCTGGATGGCCTCGGCGCGCAGCACCTCGCGGGCGAAGGTGCACAGCTGGCCCGGCAGCTCACCCTTGGCCAGCCCCTCGAAGGGACCCGCGGCGATGTGGCGCACGTGGACGCCGTCGAACGCCTCGACCACGGGCGGCAGCTCGGAGGACGTCGCCCGCGTGAAGATGTCGACGGCGATGCCCCGGGCCGCAAGCCGACGGGAGAGCTCGATGACATAGACGTTCATGCCGCCTGCGTCGCCGATCCCCGGCTGGTCCAGCGGGGAGGTGTGCAGGCTGATCATCGCGACGCGGTCCACGCGGCGTCCTCTCCTCGACAGCACGCCCGCCAGGCAAGACGGGCGCCATCGGGGTTCAACACCGACCGGACGTCAGCGATTCCCCGGGCGCCGGGTCACCCGAGCGATGACGGGTGCGCTGCGGCGTACGCCCTCGGCCGCCGCCACCCCGATCGCGAGCGAGAGCACGGTCGCCGTCACCGGCGACGCGACCTCGAAGGTCGGGTAGACCCGCCAGTGCAGGAGGTAGATCCACAGCGACGACGCGGCGAGTACGCCGACGACCGACGCCGCCACGGCGGGGAGCCGGATCTGCGGGAGCCAGATGAGCACGAGCAATCCGCACAGCAGGTAGGCCGGCCGGACGGGTCCACCCCCGAGGAAGAAGCCCGGCGCCAGCCACAGCGACAACGCGGTCACGACCAGGCGCTGCCGGGTCGTGCGTGCCTGCGAGATCGCCCAGCCGAGGGTGACCAGCCAGAACAGGCCGTTGATCCGGTGGACGTGGTCCCCGGGGATCTCGAAGAGGTCGAAACGGCCCGGCGTCAGCG
>NZ_JANPEO010000571.1:0-4631 GCF_031422975.1 Nocardioides sp.
CGAGCACCTCCTCGACGTCAGCGACAACGAGACGGCCGAAGTGCTTGCCCACCACGTGGGGCTGGCCGTGAACGGAGACGGTTCCTTCATCGGCGGCGCGGCCGGAGTGCTCAGCACCCTGCAGTCGCTGGGGATCGAGACCGGCACCGACGTCGTCTTCGACGGCTCGGGGCTCTCGCGCCACAACCGGCTCTCCCCGGCCACGATGGTGCAGGTGCTCCAGGTGGCCGCTCGCGCCGACCAACCCGGGCTCCGCCCGCTGATCACCGGGCTGCCGGTGGCCGGCTTCACCGGGTCCCTGGCGGACCGGTTCGCCTCCACGGACGAGGCCGCGCTCGGCGACGTACGCGCCAAGACGGGCACGCTCAGCGGCGTGAGCTCCCTTGCCGGTCTCGTCACGGGCAGGGACGGCACGCAGATGGTTTTCGTGCTCGCCGTGGACAAGACGGGCACGGCGCGCGAGTCCGACGTCGAGGCGGCCCTCGACGGGCTCGCGGCGGACCTCGCTGCGTGCCGTTGTGGCGGCGGATAGGTTTGCGCGCATGAGTGGACTCGTCGACTGGGACTTCGCCGTCAGCCTCGGCGCCAAGGTGGCCGGGGACGGACCCGAGGTGACAGCCGATGACGCGGCCGCGGCCGTCGCCGAGCTGCGCGCCGACGCGGATCGCTCGACCGGCCTGGTGCGCGAGTTCACCGGCCTGGTCGCCGCCGAGCGCACTGCACCCGTGCTGGTCGTCGACCGGCGTGGCTGGGTGCAGGCCAACGCCGACGGGTTCGCCAAGATCATCGAGCCGATGATCACCAGGCTCGCGGCCAAGAAGGGCACACCCTCCGGTCTCTCGGTGGCGATCGGCTCCCGGGTCACCGGCGCCGAGGTCGGGCTGCTGCTCGGCTTCTTGGGCACCAAGGTGCTCGGCCAGTTCGATCCGTTCCACGACCCGTCCGGCCGGCTGCTGCTCGTGGCGCCCAACATCGTCCATGTCGAGCGCGAGATCGGTGCCGACCCCGCCGACTTCCGGCTCTGGGTCTGCCTGCACGAGGAGACCCACCGCGTGCAGTTCACGGCCGTGCCGTGGATGCGCGACCACCTCTACTCCGAGATGACGGCGCTGACCGACAGTGTCGAGCCCACCCGCCTCGCCGAGGACGCCGTACGCCGCGTCTCCGAAGCGATCCGCGGGGGTGGCGGCAGCCTGATGGAGGTGATGAGCACGCCCGAGCAGCGCGAGATCCTGGACCGGATCACCGGCGTGATGTCACTGCTCGAGGGCCACGCGGACGTCGTGATGGACGGGGTCGGTCCGAGCGTGATCGCGTCGGTCGACAAGATCCGCGAGTCGTTCAACGAGCGCCGCAAGGGCATCGGCACCCTCGACCGCATCCTGCGCCGACTGCTCGGCCTGGACGCGAAGATGGCGCAGTACCGCGACGGCGCCGCGTTCGTGAACCACGTCGTCGACAAGGTGGGGATGGAACAGTTCAACGCGGTCTGGGCGGGCCCGGAGAACCTCCCGTCGAAGTCCGAGATCGGGGACCCCAACGCCTGGATCACCCGCGTCTTGTGAGCCTCCACCCCGCGCTGGCGGCCGTACGCCGAGGCGTGCGCGCCGTGCTCGATCCGCTCGACCCCGGCGCGAGCGTGATCGTGGCCTGCAGTGGCGGGGCCGACTCGCTCGCCCTGCTCTCGGCCGCGGTCTTCGAGGGGCACAAGCGCGCGTTGCGGGTCGTCGGGGTGACCGTGGACCACGGGCTCCAGGAGGGGTCCGCCGTCCACGCCGAGCGCGTCGTCGAGCAGATGGCCGCGATGGGGGCCGACGAGACGTTGACCGCGACCGTGAGCGTGTCCGCCGCCGGGGTCGGGCCCGAGGCCGCCGCCCGGCAGGCGCGCTACGCCGTCCTGGAGGAGGTCGCCGAGCGGCTCTCCGCCGTGGTCGTGCTGCTCGGTCACACCCTCGACGACCAGGCCGAGACCGTGCTGCTCGGGCTGACGCGTGGCTCCGGTGGTCGCTCTCTCGCCGGCATGCGACGCGCGTTCGGCGGCTTCGCCCGCCCGCTCCTCGACGTACGCCGCGATGACACCGTCACGGCCTGCCAGGCCGAGTCCCTGACCGTGTGGGACGACCCGCACAACGCCGATCCGTCCTTCACGCGGGTCCGCGTCCGCCGTACGGTGTTGCCGCTCCTCGAGGACGAGCTCGGCCCCGGCGTGGCCCGTGCGTTGGCTCGGACCGCCGACCAGCTCCGCGACGACATGGAGCTGCTCGACGGGCTCGCCGAGGAGGTGCTGGAGCGGGTCTCGAGCCCGCACGGCCTGTCGATCCCGCTCCTGGCCGTCCAGCCGCCCGCGCTGCGCCGCCGGGTGATCCGGTCCGCGGCCCTGGTCGCCGGTGCCCCGCCGGCCGAGCTGTTCCACGAGCACGTGCTCGCCGTCGATGCCCTCCTGACGAACTGGCGGGGGCAGAAGTGGATCGACCTGCCTGGCCACCTCCGCGCCGTACGCCGCGACGTGCTGCTCGTCTTCGAGTCCCCGCCCTCCTCGCACTGAGCGCGTCGCGCGGGCGGCGTGCCGGATGGAACTCCACGCGCCTGCGCGGACCTCCACGCCGTACGCCGAACGGACCCCTGGCGACGGGAGCGCGGTGTGCCCCTAGGCTGGCGCGATGGAGTCAGCCCACGTGGAGAACGACCTCGTCAACGTGCTGTTCACCGAAGCGCAGATCCAGGCGCGGCTGGCCGAGATGGCGACCCAGATCGCGGCCGACTACGAGGGCAAGGACCTGCTCATGGTCGGCGTCCTCCGGGGCGCGGTGATGGTGATGGCCGACCTGTCCCGGGCGTTGCCGCGGCACGTCGAGATGGACTGGATGGCGATCAGCTCCTACGGCTCGGGCACCAAGTCCAGCGGTGTGGTGCGGATCCTCAAGGACCTCGACACCGACATCACCGGTCGACACGTGCTGATCGTGGACGAGATCATCGACACCGGGCTGACGCTGAGCTGGCTGGTCAACAGCCTCGGCAGCCGCGGCCCGGCCAGCGTCGAGATCGCGACCCTGCTCCGCAAGCCGGAGGCGTTGAGCATGCCGGTGGAACCGACCTACATCGGCTGGGACATCCCCAACGAGTTCGTCGTGGGTTACGGACTGGACTACCGCGAGAAGTACCGCAACCTGCGCGACATCGGGACGCTCGCGCCCCACGTCTACTCCTGAAGACCCGCTCCGCGGCGTGCGGCTTTCACCCCGCCTGAAACAATGCCTGCGTGAGCACGACCCGCACCACCAAGACAACAGGGCGGACACGACGAGGTAGCGTCGCGTCACTCCTGATCACCCCTGGCGAAAGATCCAAGTGAAGCGCATATTCAAGGGCCCCTGGCTGTGGATGGTGCTGGCCATGTTCGGCGTCCTGCTGGCCATCCAGTACCTCGCACCCAACGGCGGGTACGACGAGGTCAAGACCTCGGAGCTCAGCTCGTGGATCAAGGACGGCAAGGTCAAGGAGATCACCTTCATCGACGGTGATCAGGAGATCCAGGCGACGCTCGCCGCCGGCACCCGCGAGGGCAGCGACAAGGTGACGACGCACTACATCATGGGTCAGCAGGCCAGTCTCCTGCAGCTGGTGGACCGGCAGGTCGACAAGGGCACGATCGAGGAGGCCAACTCCGAGAACCCCCAGCCCAGCCTCCTCAGCTCCCTGCTCGTGACGCTGCTCCCCTTCGCGCTGATCGTGTTGCTGTTCATCTTCTTGATGAACCAGGCCCAAGGTGGCGGACGCGGCGTCATGCAGTTCGCCAAGTCCAAGGCCAAGCTGATCACCAAGGACATGCCCAAGACGACGTTCTCCGACGTCGCCGGCTGTGTGGAGGCGATCGAGGAGCTCGGTGAGATCAAGGAGTTCCTCCAGGAGCCCGCGAAGTTCCAGGCCGTCGGCGCCAAGATCCCCAAGGGCGTCCTGCTGTACGGCCCGCCCGGCACCGGCAAGACACTGCTCGCCCGCGCGGTCGCCGGCGAGGCGGCTGTGCCGTTCTACTCGATCTCCGGCTCGGACTTCGTCGAGATGTTCGTCGGCGTCGGTGCCAGCCGGGTCCGCGACCTGTTCGAGCAGGCCAAGGAGAACGCTCCCGCCATCGTGTTCATCGACGAGATCGACGCCGTCGGTCGCCACCGTGGCGCCGGCATGGGCGGCGGCCACGACGAGCGTGAGCAGACCCTCAACCAGCTGCTGGTCGAGATGGACGGCTTCGACGTCCGTGGTGGCGTGATCCTGATCGCCGCCACCAACCGTCCCGACGTCCTCGACCCGGCGCTGCTGCGCCCGGGCCGCTTCGACCGCCAGATCGCGGTCGACGCGCCCGACCTCAACGGCCGGCACATGATCCTCAAGGTGCACTCGCGCGGCAAGCCGATCGCGGCCGACATCGACCTGCTGAGCGTTGCTCGCCGTACGCCCGGTTTCACCGGCGCCGACCTGGCCAACGTCCTGAACGAGGCCGCACTCCTGACCGCCCGCCAGAACGAGAAGCTCATCACCGATGCGAGCCTCGACGAGGCGATCGACCGCGTGATCGCCGGCCCGCAGCGACGTACGCGCCTGATGAGCGAGACGGAGAAGCTGACCACGGCCTA